>JACQWN010000432.1 GCA_016209245.1 Bacteroidia bacterium | reverse complement strand
TGATAAAAATTATTTTGCTATTAAGCATACTTAAGTTAGCACTACATCAAAATGCAAAGAATCTAATACTATTAATAAAAATCCTTTGTATTTTTAATAAACGGTCATTACATAATTTGCTGTATTACAATCAAATAATATTTTTTCAGCAAACCCTAAATAAATTTATTTTACCGTATCACTAATTTATGATATTCGCTCCCCTTATCTGAAACAATAGACAGCAAATAAATGCCTCTAGCAAAATTATGTGTATTCAGCCGGTAATAATCAGTCTGATTTTCTGTTTCAAATATTTTTTCACCGGTGAGCGAAGTTAAGCAGAGCTTTTTCATGCCGGGAGCATAAATATTAATATAATCCTTTGCTGGATTGGGATATATTGTGGTATTCTGTTTTTGCAGCTCTGAAATATTTACAATAACATTTTCCAAATCAACTTTTGCCGCCTGGATAATTTCTTTTGAAGTGACATGCTGAACAAAAACAATAAATTCGCAGTTATTTTTAATGTAAGTCGGGTCAAGGTTAAAATTAACTATTTCTGTTTGGGTTGTTTGTGCTGAAAAATCGAGTGGAAATCCATTTGCATCAGGGTACATTTCACGGCAAACAAAATTTACCTCGGTTTGCCCTTGCCATACTTCAGGAATATACGATTCGGTCAATACACAATGTAACCTAAGATTACTGGTGAAATAAGGATAGGTTTCTTCGACTGTAATTGTTGCGGTATAATTGGTTTCGGAAGCTCCTGTAACATCAAGAGTAATGTTGTAAACGGCGGGGATGCTGATTCTTTCGTTATATGACGGTAAATATGCGGGATATAAGCTTTCGGTAGCGCTTCCTCCTACATGTTCGATTTTTCCGTCAAATTCGGCTGTGGGAAATCCTGTGATATTGTAATATAATATACGGGAAGCGGCAAAATCATTTGCGTAATCATCTCCGTCGTGATATTCGATAATTGCAACATTCTGTCCACCTTCATATAAAT
Source organism: Bacteroidia bacterium (assembly GCA_016209245.1). Classification (GTDB taxonomy): domain Bacteria; phylum Bacteroidota; class Bacteroidia; order Bacteroidales; family BM523; genus JACQWN01. The sequence continues at coordinate 2,358 of JACQWN010000432.1, read as the reverse complement.
CGTCGGCGCCCATAGCAGCTCCGGGGCAATATTGACACCATGTGCCTGTACCAATTTCAAGTACGACTAATTCGCGAGGCACACCTCCTGCAATAGTACCACCGGCAGTGTTTGACGATGGCGTATAGCCCAAACCTGCAATATGCCCCCTGACAAAATAGGAATACGTATTAGGATACAAATTATTATCGTTGTACAGAAGCCCTGCGATACCGGTTGCAATTACATCGCCGTTTCTTGTCATGTTATAGCTTTCAGGCGTTGGCCCTATGGGCGATTCCCAGGTAAGCACAATATCGTCAGTATTTACTGATGCCTGAAGGTTAAGAGGCGGTGAAAGAGTGATTTGTTCGGTAAATTCAATATCATCGAAATAAGCTAGTGACGCGTTTCCGTTATCATCGGTCCATCCATAAAAGTTAGCTGCATCAAGTTTGTGCGTTGTTCCGTCTCCATACGAACCTCCGCTCCACACCCAGCTAACCACTTCAGTGTTATTAATGTACAAAGTAGCGAAATCATCATCCACATCAATAATGGCATTTACATATAGCCATTCGTTATGATTAAATGTAAACAGGCCGGCGCTTTGGCCTCCTGCATCAACAGTTCCGGTATCGTTGACATTGAAAAATACCTGCATGCCCCATTCGCTGCTGTTTCCTGCAAAATTTTGAAGAATGTTGAAATAACCGACTTTATTTGTTACGACATATATATAAAATTCCAGTTGGTATCGGCCGGTTGTTTTATCATTAAACAGCATGACCAAGTCATTGTTTGCAACAATCTTGACGGATTTTGTTCCACCATAAGCTTGGTCTGTTGAAACAAATGGATCTTCGGCACTGCCTGGCGAATTGCTCCAGGTAGTCCAGTATGGTTGTGTTGATTGCTGGTCGAGCTTCTGACCGGCTGTATATGACTCAAAATCTTCGAAAATGAGCTGAGTCTGTGCTGTCAGTTTTAACATGAACAAGCACATAGCAACAGATGATAGATAAAATATTTTTTTCATAATTTATTTAATTTAATATTAGACATTAATTTGTAACTATTCACCCACAAAAATAATTAATTATACTTTGTATAAAATAAAATTAGGAACATAATTAATATTTTATTTACTATTTAAAATCTTTCAAGTATTTCATAGTATCATAATGGCTACTTACTGTTATAGCCCCTTTTTAAGGGGTTGGGGTTGATATTTTTATTCTGAAATCTACCCATACACTCACACCCTCACCCCGAACACGCAAATATCATCAACTTGCTCTAATGCACCTTTCCAGTCGTCAATAGCTTTGTTCAGGATTTGTTTTTGCTCGCTCATGGTTTTATCCTGAATGGACAGCAACAATTCCCTGAAGAGAATTTCCAATCATGCTCATAAATGCCCCAGGTACCCCGTGACCGGTACAGTCGGCGGCAATCCAAATCGCTTTTCCACCGGGTGTTTTGTATGCCCAGTAGAAATCTCCTGCCACAATGTCTTTGGGTTTATAGAGAATAAAATGAGATGCCATTTGCCCTTGCGGAAGAAACATATCATTCAGGTATTGCTCGGAAGTGAGAATTGCCGATTGAATGCGCTGCGCATAGTTGATGCTGTCGGTGAGGTCAATGATATCCACCGATGTTTCGCAGCGCATTTGCTTTGCCTTTAGCCCATCCCCTGCCCTTTCCAAAGGGAAGGGTGTTTGCAAGGGCAAGGGCTTGTTGTAAAAAGATAATGGAAGTATCGGGGTTAGTGTATTTATATTCCAATCCGAGAGCGTTGAGGGTGTTCACCCTGTCGGTATCGTGGAGGGTTTGCCGCAGGCGGGCGGCGAGGGAGTCGGGCTTTGAAAGCTGGCAATAAGCAGCAGGAAGCCGGCAAAAAAGCAATAATGCAAAAGTGAGGAGAAGAGATTGTTTCATTGTTTTTTTTGTAATAACACAAAATTACAAATTTTTTATTTATTCACAAAATTATTTTTTTATTGTTACTATTCACCCATAATGGTTCATTTTCATTATCCCATCGAAGTACGAATTTTTTACGAAGTTACGAACTACGAATTCGTACTTCGTATGTTCGTATTTTGTTCGTACTTCGGTGGGATAAAGACGAATTGAGGTCGCCTGACTTTCGTTCGTCCACAAGACAACGAAACGTCATATTTGCCTTGCTCGCTCGGATTTGTAATCCGAGTGTTTACAGATCTCTTACACTCGGATTACAAATCCGAGCGAGCAGGAAAATCAATCACTCACCCCCTCGTTCCCCCTCTCGGAGCCTGCCCTGAGCTTGACGCAGGGAGCAGAAAGGAGGATGATACTGACGTATTATTACAAAGATTCGTCAATATTTCA
>JACQWN010000149.1 GCA_016209245.1 Bacteroidia bacterium | reverse complement strand
TAATTTATTCTTAAAAATGCTGGTACGGTATCCAAAATTACATTCAACAGCGGAGAGTTTTTTTTCTTCAAAAGTTTCTAAATTAAGCCCTGTGACTTCAACAATAAAATTTTTGACTTCAACACCGTAAGCTCCGATATTTTGTACAGGTGCAGCCCCGACTGTACCGGGTATCAATGAAAGATTTTCTGTACCGCCATAGTTATTAATTACACAAAAATTTACAAAATCATCCCAGTTTTCTCCAGCGCCTGCACAGATATAAATATGCTCTGCCGTTTGTTTTACAATGTTAATCCCCTTGATTAAAGGATGAATGATTAGTCCGTCAAAATCGTTTAAAAATAAAATATTGCTTCCGCCGCCGAGGATAAGTTTTTTTTCAATGCTAAAAGACAGGTGCTTTATAAAATTTTTTAATTCATCGGTATGAGTAAATGAATAAAAATACCTTGCTTTTACATCAATACCGAAGGTATTATAATCCTTCAAGTTTTGATTTACACTAAATATTTCCATTATTCAGGAATTGTAATAACATAATGTGAATAACGCTCTAAAACTTCCTGTACAAACCTGAACGGCTCATCGCCTCTGCAATAGCCAAATTTTACTATGGAATCGAGATAAAATTCCGGTTCAGATTTTTTCAAAAGAAAAGAGTCAACATTTCCATTCCAGATGCTGGTATCTTTCTGATATTTTTCAGCCAGTTTGCGTGCATCAAGCACATGTCCGAGGCCAACATTATAGGAAGCCAGTACGAATTTTATCCGCTCTACACTGTCGGGTATTCTGTTTTTTAATGAATTATCAAGCGATTTAAGAAATTTAGCACCTGCAAAGATACTTTCCTCAGCAGTAGAAATACTGTCAATTTCAAACTGCTCGGCTGTTTCGGGCATAATTTGCATTAATCCGTAAGCTCCCTTGCACGATTCTATATCATGTTGAAAGCCCGATTCCTGACATACAACCGAGGCTAACAACCTCCAGTCCCAATCAATTATCTTACTATATTTTTTAATTAGTTCATCATAAGGTGATATCTTCCCCTTATTTAATGAACAATATTCACTCCTGATAATATAAACCGATTTGGGATTTTTGTAATATTTATTATATATTATTGTAAATTTTTTGGTTTTCAAAAATTTTAAGAACCATGTATTAAGATCATTTAGAAGGGAGTCGGCGCCGATTCGTACTGCCCAGGCATGATTCTGATAAAAACTAAGGTCGGTTTCAATATCTATCTCAGGATAATATATCTGGTTGACTCTTGCAATATTTTCGTCCGATATGGTATAATCAATATCTCCTTTGGCCACCATGCTTATTAATTGTTCAGTATTCAAATCAGATGTGTCTTTTATATAAATTGTATCACCTATTTCTTCAATAATGTTTTGCAGACGTTTCTGAAATGCCGACCCTTTGGGAATATATACTTGCTTACCTGTAAGCTCAATCGGGTTTCTGATAAGCTGTGCTTCAATCTTCGATTTAGTCATTCCATGCCATCCTTCAGGTTTTCGCTGAACCAGCACCTGATGTGTTTGTATATAAGGGTGTACATAGTTCAACAGCCGTGTATCGCTTCTTATAACAGCACTGCCAACTGCCAATATATCGCATTCATTATCAAGAAGCAAGGCGATTCTTTTCTCATGATTTTTATTAACGATTATTTTGATCCCTACACCAAGATGTTTAGCATATTGCACCAACATCTCATATTGAAATCCGACAGGATACCCTTTATAGCAAAAATAATCAGTGGAATTGTAATCGGTCACGGCTATCAGATAGCCTCGTTTTCTGATTTCCTGTAATTGATTATGTTGCGGATTATCTTTATATATTTTAGAATTATTTGTACATGTAATTAAAATTCCAGATAATAAGTTCAGCAGAATAAAAAATGTTATATCAAAAATTTTGGTTCTATATGATTTCATATGGGTATTTATTTTTTATAACATTTCGACATGCTCAATGCAACGCCCCAACCCCGCATGTGCGGGGCTATAACTATGTTGAACTATTAAAACAAGCTTTGCCTTTGTTAAATTTTTACGCATTTATTCTTTGCGTTCTCTGCGTCTCTGCGAGACAATTTTTATACTAATCATAAAACGCCCACGAAATCCCGTATCTGAGCATAAAGCCATTCATAGGATAATGTAAAACCGTATAATAGCTGTGTTTCATAAAAAGTGCATTAATATTTGAAAATTTTATGAAAAATCTTGCACGTTTCAGCTTCAGAGAAACATAAGGATCAATATATGGATAACCGCCGATTTCTTTCTCATTCTGCACAATAAATTGGTTTGTTGCAGGAATATATTCATAACCCATGAATTTAGAATTATAGTATAAATCAAACCCTGCCTGTGTTTCAAGATTGCCTCCGGTCAGCTTGAATTTGAAATTATGATAAAATGCAGTTGAATTGTAAAATACAATTTGAGGCAATGGCAGTATGCCTTCGTTACCAGATTTTTGATAAATAAATTTATTGTCGGAAGTGAATTTCCAGAATTGAAATTTTTTATTAATGAAGAGTGTGATAATATTGAAAGTATGAGTTTGCTGACGGGGATAACCGGTGTTATCAAAATATATATAATTATCAAGCATTGATTGTTGAATACCGGCATTTATATGCCATGAAGGAACAGAACACATTAACCGGATATGTGATATATCCTTTTTAAGAAATATGCTGTCCCATTTAAAATGATTCGAAAAATAGTGTTCTTCAATTATATCAGGCATAATTCGGTTAAATGTTGCATTCATTGAAAGAAAAAATGAATTATTCTTTATTACAAATTTTTTCTGTATGCCGCCATACATTAATATATCGTTTGCCTTATATCCGTTAATATAATATTTTCCTGTCAGATTCCAGCTTATTTTCCGGGTTTCGTTATTTGTAAACAATGATGAAAAAACATAAAAATTATTTTGTAAAATATTGGTATAGCCATAAGCTAAAATATTTAACTCATCCGATTGAATATTATCATAGTTATAATAGTAATAATTGTAAATATCATTTCCGCCTGCTATTCTGATACCGGGAAGCGCTTTTCGGACATAATTATCGGGGATTTCAAAAAACAGAGTATTTTTTAATGAACGGAAATGAACGGAATCGTAAGTCATTGAACCATCAATAAAAATAGGTATTAATGATTCAATATAATTTATTTGGAGCGAATCATTATATAATGGAGAAAATTTATCAATATACTGGCCATGATAGAAGCCGGAATTAGGGGCATTGTCCTGATAAAGCCGGTATGAATCTTCGAAGCGGGCAGTATGACCCGCAATGGCTTTGCATCGGTTAAGAGACAGCCGCAGGCTGTCTGTACAATTAGTGCTGTCGTTAATGGCTTCTAAAAAGTGATAATTCTGGTGAATTTGAATATTTTTATTGACAATTAATGTTTTTGGATATGTACCGCTGCTAAAATTAAATTCCAGAAAGCGGGGGTCGTCATATTCTTCAAATTTTAAATCATCTGTAAGCCCCCCGTTTTCTAATAATCTGAACTTATTATAGTTTGCAGTCAGATGAACATTATATCGCTCGCCTGTATAATTAGAAAATACTGAAGCTGAGGCAAGCTTAGAATTCTGGTTTTTATATTGCCCCAATGAAGAGCTAATATTGTAACGGATGCCGGCATTTAAAAATTTATTAATATTTTGTGTATGTAAAACCTGCAATAATTGTTCTTTTGATTGTTTTTGCCCTCCGTTTAAATAGAAAACAGACGTGTAATGACGTTTTGTGTTGAAATAAATAGTATTTTCCGGAGTAAGGGCATATATTTCATACGGTTTAAAAAAAATAAATGAAGAATTATAATTTCGTTGAATAAACACATTGGATATGCAAGGCTGACCGATATTACCAAGAAATGCAGGAGAAATCGAGCTTGTATATGCAGGATGAAAAATTTGAAATGAAAATAATAAGGTGTCAAATTTTATATTGTTCGTGGTATATAAAGTATCATTTAATTTCCATGCCTGGATATAAGCAGGAATTGTATCGGAGTTGGAAGAAACCGAATCCGGAAGCATGCTTCCCTGGTTGTTGTGCATTGCCGAAATACTTGTAGTGAGTATTGCGTTGCATTGAGCCTGTCGAAATGTCGAACTATGCCCGTGAACAACAATAGAAAAAATCACTAGAATACATGCATTTAAAAATTTCAAGCTAATTATTTTTGAAAGTTATGCAAAAATACCCTGAAAAATATTAAATATATCATAATAATTCATTTTTTCGTAACATTAGTTATAAAATT
>JACQWN010000431.1 GCA_016209245.1 Bacteroidia bacterium | reverse complement strand
TAAATCGCCAAAATTCCAATACCATTGCTCAATTGTTCCATTGCCGGGTACGGAAGTATCGGTAAAAAGAGTCGGAGCACCGAGAATAGCTGTAGTTGCATTAAATCCGGCAATAGGATTCTGACTAACAGTAATATTGTGAACAACAGAATTAATGCATCCATATTCATTTTCAACGAGCAGTTGAACAGAATAAACACCGGTGCCGGAAAAAATATGTAATGGATTTTGAGCGGTTGAAGTATTTGCGGGTGACAGGATATCGCCAAAATTCCAGCTCCATGAAACAATATCGCCTGATGATAAATCATTAAAGAAAGCGGTATCGCCTTCACAAGTGTTGTACCATGTAAAATCGGGGTCGGGCAAGCTGTATATAATTACATTTTTAATAACAGTATCGTTTAAGTCATTTTCATCGGTAACAATTAGCTGAACGGTAAAAGTACCGGCTGATGAATAGTAATGGTCGGGGTTTTGCTGAGACGATGTACCGCCATCGCCGAAATCCCAGTTCCATGCAACAAAAGATACACCGGGGCTGACTGATTGGTCTTCAAAGTGTGTAGTTTCACCGAAGCAGACATTTGTATAAGTAAAATCAGGGACAGGTCCGTCGTAAACCAGATGATTATGAGTGATTGTGCTTGTACAGCCAAAATTGTCTGTAACAGTAAGTGATACAACATAAGTTCCGGGCAGGGAATAAGTATGAACCGGAGCTTGTGCAGTAGAAGTATTGCCGTCGCCGAAATTCCAATACCATGAATTAATAATTCCGCTGCCGGGAGTTGATAAATCGGTAAAAACCGAGGGGTCGCCAAGCACAGTCGGCTCGGAGTTAAATTCTGCAACAGGCGGGTCATTGACAAAAATATTTTGTACAACAGTGTCAAAACAACCATTATTATCTTCGACGCTCAGCTGGACTGAAAAAATTCCATTGTGAGTATAATCATGTGTTGGATTTTGATCGGACGATGAATTTCCCCAGAAATTCCACCAAGGGATACCATCATCGTTAAACGACCATGACCATGAGGCAATATTTTCTGATTGAACAGACGATTGGTCGTAGAAATGTGTAGTTCCTCCGTCACAAACAGTATCATATATAAAATCAGCGACAGGCAACGGATAAACGGTAACCGGCTTTACAACGGTATCGAATACTCCGTTAATATCGTTTGCAATAAGTTGAACATTGTATATCCCGGGAGATGAGTAAAGGTGGGAAGGATTTTGAACAGCGGAAGTATTTCCATCGTCGAAATTCCATTGCCAGCCGGTAATTTGTCCGCCAGGGCTTGTTGATTGGTCGGTGAAAATGGTTGTTTCTCCAAAACATACCATAGTAGCCGAAAAATCTGCATGAGGCAAATCAATAACTGTTATCTGCTTTGTTATTGAGCTTGTGCATCCATTGCTGTCGGTTATTGTTAATGTCACATTGTAAGTACCGGCAATTGCATAAGTGTATTCAGGATTTTGCATTGGAGAAACAGGGGAGCCGTCGCTAAAATTCCAGCTCCATGAAGTTATGCTTCCGGTTCCTGAAGCAGATTGGTCGGTAAAAATAGTCGGTTCACCAAGAGATGAAGAAGATGCTGAAAAGTTGGCGGTTGGGCCGTCATAAATAACAATTGTTTTTGATACGGAACCTGTGCATCCGCTTTCATCCTCAATATCAAGGTCTATTGTATAATTTCCTGCTTGTGTAAATTCATGACATGGGTTTTGGCTTCCTGAACTATTAAGCCATGGCATATACCATGGTACATTAGGGTCGTTAAAATGCCAGCTCCACGATGTAATTCCACCGCCTGAGCTATAGGAAATATCAGTAAAGCAGGTTGTTGTACCCTGACAAACATTAACAGCGATAAAATCGGCGATAATTGTAAAAACAGAATTTACTTCTTTAATAATTGTGTCGTAACATCCGTTTATATCTGAAACAATTAGTTGTACATTGTAAGTACCGGGTGTCGAGTATGTATGAGTTGGAGCTTGCTGTGATGAAGTATTTCCGTCGCCGAAATTCCATTGCCATGATGTAATGTTCCCGGCGGCGGATGTTGATTCATCGGTAAAAACAGTCTGTGTTCCCGAGCAAGCTGTTACTGCTTCAAAATCAGCCAGAGGTTCTGGAAAAACAGTTACTTGTTCTGTAATGATTGAACTACAGCCCTTCGAATCTGTTGCAGTTAAAGTGACATTGAAAGTAGCGGCTGTTGCGTAAGTATGGACGGGTGTTTCGGCGGTTGATGTTCCGCTGTCGCCGAATGACCAGTTCCATGAGATAATTGTTGCACCACCTGTTGGATATGAGTTATTAATAAATTGAGTTTCCTGTCCGAAACAAAATGGGTCAAAAGTGAAATCAACGTGAGGGATTGAGTCTATGAGCACATTTTGAAAAACCGTATCAATGCAACCGTTTTCATCGGTAACCACCAATGAAGCAGTAAAATTTTCCTGTTCATTGTAAATATGTGCCGGGTTTTGTAAAGATGAAGAACCGCCGTCGCCAAAATTCCATGACCATGCAACAATATCAGAGGGGCCCGATGATGCATCAATAAATGATGTGGGCAGTCCAAAACATACCTGATTGGATGAAAACATTGCTGATGGTGAATTATTAAGGACAACTGCTATTGTCGTGTCGTCGGTGCAATTATTTTCGTCGGTTATTATAAGATTAACATTATACGAGCCGGTTGATGAATATGTATGTTCAGGATTTTGTGCCGGTGAAGTACTTGCATCGCCAAAATTCCATAGCCATGAGACGATTTCAGCATCAGGGGCATTTGAAATATCATTAAATTGAACCGGCTGCCCGGCACATGCGGATGTATAAATAAAATTTGCAACGGGATTTGTTCCTGCTTCAACTTGTTGAACGATGTTATCGGTACATCCATGTTCATCCGTAACTGTCAGGGTTACATTAAATAATCCCGTTGAACTATATAGATGAATTGGATTTTGTTGTAAAGAAGTCGCCCCGTCGCCAAAATTCCATGACCATGATTCGATATCAGCATTGATACCGGCGCTTAAATCATGAAATTGTACGGTACTGCCGGAACAAAATGGGTCCCAATTAAAGTTTGCAACAGGTAGATAATCAACAACCACATTTTTAGAAATAGTTTTTTCGCATCCGTTATTATCAGTAACAGTTAATTCAACGGAAAATTGACCGGGATGTGTATAAGCATGTGTAGGATTTTGCAGTGAAGATGAATTATCCCAGAAATTCCACCATGGGATGCCGTCATCATTGAACGGCCAATCCCACGATTGAATTGTACCGTTACTGCTTGTTGAGATGTCGAAGAATGAAGTTGCGCTGCCAAAGCATGCGGTATCGGAAATAAAATCGGCTGCAAGTTCGCCGATTACAATAGCCAGATTTGATGTTGTACTGCCGCATCCGTTAGCAGAATTGTTTTCTGCGGTAAGAGATACAATATAAGTACCGGGGTTTGAATAGCTATGATTCATTGATGATAGTCCTGTAGCAGGTCCAATAACTATTCCGTCGCCGAAATTCCATGTAAAATATGTTGCAGGATTACCCGCACAAAGATTTGCAATACTTTGGTTTGTAAAAGTAATATTTGTACCTGTGCATGACAGGGTATCGGAAGCGATGAAATTTGATTGCGGTGCAGCATATACAGTGATGGGTCCCCAGTAAGAAGAGGTAGTGCCGCATGCGTTTTGCACCTTCAGCTCAATCAGAAAAGGGTCTTGAGAGCCATTGTCGCAAGATGATGTTGTATAAGTATAAGAAATAGTTCCTCCTGAAGAGCCCAATGGCAATATGGTAGGTAAAAGTCCGTCGCCCCAGTATATTGTAGTAAGTGTTGAGGGAGTAATATTTGTGCTGTTATTTATTACGTTTATGGTTAAAGGTGTACAGCCCTGAATCGGGGTGCCGGGAGCGCCCTGCACAGAAGCTGAAGGATAGGCTTCGATAATGTAATTCCCGGTAAAAGTGGTTTTACATCCATTATTTCCAGTTGCAATAATTGTAATTGGATAGCTGCCAAGCGCAGTATAAGTGTGCGAAACGGCATGAAACGGCAATAAAATTGGAGAAGTTCCAGAACCATCACCCCAGTTTATAGTATATGAAGCGATTGTTAATGAATCGGGTGAAGCATTAATAATTTCAGCAGTTTCTGAAACCGTGCCATAGCTTGTGAGGCAGGTTTTAAAATTGTTTGTTTCATAATATAGTACCTGAGGACCTTTAATTATAGTAACCGGTTTAGTTTTGGAGGCAGTACAATGATTTACATCGGTAACAGTTAAAGTAACGTTAAAAATTTGTGAACCGGAGCCATAAGCATAGAAAATATGAGATGGGTTTTGTTGTGTGGAAGTGTTGCCATCTCCAAAGTTCCAGGAGTAGCTAATATTGCTTCCGGAAGAATTGGAAATAAAATTGATTAATGTTTCAGAGCAAACATTATCGGGAGCAAATGAAAAATCGGCAACGGGAGCTGTACTTGCAATTATTGAATGAGAAACCTGGGCTGTACAACCTGTTGAATGTGTGACGGTAAGCATAACATCATAAGTATTTCCTAATGTAAAAGTATGAGCCGGATTCTGGTTTGCAGAATTTGCACCGTCATCGAAGTCCCAGTACCATCCGGTAATTGAGCCGCTTGTTGCAGTAGAAAGATCGGTAAACTGAAATGTTCCTGTGCCGCAGGTTTGAGAAAAAGAAAAGGCAGGGACTACAGGGCATTGGGAAAAACCCGCCTTAAAATAAAGCAGAATATAAAGCGGAATAAATATATATTTAATGTAATACATCTTTATATGGCTCGACTTCATCATAAATAGTGTCTGTCCATAATGTCCAAATTTGCCACGAATTTCACGAATTAAAACTAATTTTTTCGTGTAAATTCGTGCAATTCGTGGCTATTCTTTTTTTGTGGATTGACTTTATAGACAGACACTAAGTAGATTATGACAAAAATACATATTCGAAGCGAAATATAAAAAAGTATTTTAAATTAATAAATTAAAACTATTTGTGATTTCTACTGAACAATTTATTTTTCCATATAATCCTGCCATTTAATAAGCATATATTTTTCTTCTTCTTTAATATTGCGGAATCCAAACTCATAACAGAAAAAATAAACGTTCCCGTTTTTAGCTTTCCAGTAGTGAGTAAAATATTTTGGGTTAAAACCTTCGGCATGAAGCGTAGATTTTAGCGTTGTCGCCTGTCCAGCTTTATTATATTGTTTTAAAATACGGCGGTTGGTTTTGAGTTGTTTATCTATGAAAACGAACATAGTAGGTTCTTTTTCTTTATTTTTTTTGTACTGATAAGCTGATTTGCAGTAAACCGAGCAGAACTTCTTATCAGATCTGCCGTCCAAAGGTTTTTTACAATCAAGGCATTTTGCTATAGTCATATATTTATACGAATAATATCCGCATAAATATACTGCTATTTTTGTATTTAAAAAATTTTAGATAGTATTTTGCAAAAAAAAAGTATAATATGGAAACACATTCAACTGATCGAAAACCGGTTATTTATCTCAATGGTTTTGATTACAAAGAAAAATCATTAATTAAGTTGTTTTTTAGACCTAACAAAAAAATTGTCAGTCTTTTACAGGGCAGGGACTGGATTAAATACAGCGTGACATACAGGGCTTATGTCACCCATAATAATGAACGTTGTTTTTGCTTACTCGCGGATTTATTTTCAAATACTGCTATATTGGACAGGAAATATCTCGAAAGGAGAATGCACCCCAAGGCAGAGACTGTATCTATAGGGAACAATTCGAGTACACCCTGCGAGCTTGAACATCAGCAAAAAAATAGCACGGTATTTTTATTGCCTTTAAAAATTGAAGAAAAGGAATATATTAATATAAGGTATAAATACAGCAGGGAAATATATACACTTTTGAAAAAATCAGGGTTTTGTTCATGGTCAAAAGAGTACAAATCATGGATAATACCGGCATCAAAAGACGATATGCAAAAACTAATCAGCTTGCTGATACCGGTTGTAACGGTCAGGACACATAGTTCACTTCAGATTCATGATGTTTCTCTCAGGAAACAACTACTGGAGCAATCGTACTGTAAAACTAACGGATTCATTACCTGTCCGGATGAATACCTGAGCTTGCTTCAATACAGGAACTATAGTTATAATACGATTAAAACCTATCACTACCTGTTGCTGCGATTTTTCAATTCATTTAAAGGAAAGACATTAAAAGAAATAAACGAATTCACAGAAACCGAAATAAATAAGTACCATGAAATAATGAGGGAGGAGAAATCAATTTCCTCTTCCATGCTGAATCAATCGGTAAATGCAATAGCGTTTTATTACAGGAATATTATTAAAAGAGAAGTTAGTTGGGGAAATTTTATCAGACCCAAAAAAGAGAAAAGACTGCCCGATGTTTATAGTCTTGAGGATGTACAAATAATAGTTAATTGTATTGAGAACAAGAAGCATAGGGCGGTGATTTTTCTGATTTATTCGGCAGGTCTTCGGGTAAGTGAATCATTAAATTTGAAGATTACGGATATTTTATCCGACCGGAAGCAAATTTTTGTCAGAGGAAGTAAGGGCAGGAAAGACAGGATGGCCCAGTTATCTGTTCAGGCGCTTACTGTTTTGAGGGATTATTATCGTGAATTCAAACCCGAAGAATATTTATTCAGAGGGCAATTTGGAGGAAAATATTCCGCATCGAGCATCAGAAAAGTATTTGAAAAAGCGAAGAAAGCAGCCGGGATTGACAAGCCGGGATCAATTCATACATTACGACATTCTTATGCTACTCATTTATTGGAAAATGGGACAGATATAAGATATATACAGACCTTTTTAGGACATAATTCAAGCAGAACTACGGAAATTTATACCCATATATCTAAAGCAAAAACCGACAAAATTATTAGTCCTGGAGATTTGATTTCTTTAAAATAAATCGTAAATTTGCATGATTATTAGTTTTGGAGATTGATTTCTGTAAAATAATCGTAAATTTGCATGTTGTATTATTACACCTTTTATGAAAACAGATTTTCATTCAAAAGATTGCTCATATCTGGTTATCAATGGAGTAATTATTACACCATCCACAAGATATAAGCAATATTATTACAATAGTGGTATAGTTACACGGTAGTTAGCGTTCATTGG
>JACQWN010000148.1 GCA_016209245.1 Bacteroidia bacterium | reverse complement strand
TTGTATGTCGCCGGTGGCTGGCAAACAGCTTCAGGTTCATATTCTGAGAGTTTTACGTCCTCACTAGGTTGCGACAGTCTGGTAACAGTCAATCTGATGGTCACCGACGGAATCATTGTTACAAATATTGTAGAAGTATGTGAAGGTGACAGTGTATTTATACATGGTAGTTGGCAGACAACGGGAGGTTTGTTTTATGACACCCTGACGGCGATTTCCGGCTGCGACAGTATCGTTCACACAGAGCTAACATTTAATCCCAACTTCAGCATACAAAGCGAAACCCAAATCTGTGATGGTGATACATATTCCTTTGGTTCACAATTTCTCACCACATCAAGCATCTATACCGAAACATTCATCAGCACTACCGGCTGCGACAGTACTGTTACTCTGACCTTGATTGTCAATCCCTTAGCAGCAGTGAATATTACTGTTGCCGATGTTTCCTGCTTTGGCGCTGATGATGGTTCCGCAATAACAAATGTGACTGGCGGAACCCAACCATATTCTTATTTCTGGTCAACAGGTGAATATCTCAATTCTATAAATAACCTGGCGCCTGGAAATTATTCTGTAACAGTCAATGATTCTTTAGGTTGTATCACAACTACAACTTTTTCAATTAATGAACCGCCGGAATTAACAATTATAATGCTCCCGACCGATATTTCATGTGATAGCGTTAACAACGGAACAATAACCGTAGTAACATACGGAGGTATGCCTCCATACAGCTATCTTTGGTCGAACGGTGAAACAACCGATAGTATATCTTCTCTACAAGCTGGAATGTATTTTGTGACTGTCATTGATTCTGCAATGTGCTACAAATCAGATTCAACAAGCATATCACAAATTATTGCAGCTACTATCCGCGGAACCGTTACATGGAGCGGCGGTACATTTCAGCAAAATGATGCCACAATAATACTGTACCATGCTACTACCGAAACGGGTATGGGACATCAGAAAGTAGCAGAAACACAAATAGATTCACTCAGCGAATTTACTTTTTCTTGCTTAATGCCGGATACTTATTATATAAAAGTTGTTGTGAACAGTAATGAATATCCCGGAGTTAAAAATACATATTACGATAGCGTTCATGCCTGGTCGCTTGCTACGCCTATAATTATCACCGGAGATACCACAGTTGAACTCACTGTACATATGTACGAATTTAACAATCCCGGCAATGGAAATGGTAATATCACAGGAAATATTTATTACACTAATAAAAAGAATCTGAAGGCGACAGGGGATCCCGTACCAGGTGCTGAAGTATTTATTGAGCAGGAACCACTTCAGCAACCAATAGCAAACACATGTACAGACTCAATCGGCTTTTATGCGTTCGATAATATTCCCGCCGGAAATGGTTATCAGATGTATGTTGATATACCCGGGATACCTCATCTGACTACATATAACTTTTACATTTCCGATACCGATACTGTATATGAGAACTTTAATTTTATCGTTGACACATCTGAAACTGAAGGGGGAATATTTTCATTTTCCGGAACCGGCATTAAAGATACCAAATTTCCGGAAATTACGGTTCATATTTATCCAAATCCTACCCGAGAATTTTTCAGTATTGAATATAAACTCAATGAACCGGCTCATGTAAACATTGCAATATTCGGTTCCGATGGACTTTTTATTAAAGAATTAATGAATTCCCATCAATCCAGTGGTGACTATAAATATACTTTTAATACACATGATTTAGGCTTTGCTCAATGTGCTTATTTCGTAAAATTCAGCATTGGGAAAAATACAATAATCAAAAAAATAGTCGGTATAAAATAATTTCAGAACTATTTAGGTCGAAGGACTTTCCATTAGAACGGATGTTTTGAAAATGAAATTATTTGATAAAATTTTAAAAATAGCTATTGACAAGGCAAAAAAGAGCAAATTGGTCCAATCTGCTTTTGAAGCACCGATAGAACTTTCTTCCTTTCCGGAATTCGGAACATTTAGAGATAATTTTGGCAACACTCATACCCTATTCCGTGGTCTGAGGGAAAAAATTAAACCTGGCTCTGAACACGTGGCGATAAAAATGACTGGCGAAAGAATATATACCGGAGCAGAAATCGCAAGAATAGCAGAAAATAGCAGGATTATCGCCGGGAAAATATGGCCAATTATAGATTCATTTAAGCAAAGCAATCCTCCATTACAAATCCTTGAAATTGGATGCCATTCAGGGGGTGTCAGTTATGCACTTGCTGAAAAAGGGGCGATTGTTGCCGGAACAGAATTTTCGGACTATAAGATAGAATCGGTTGATAACGAAATCAAACAAATTGAGCAAATAAATAAATCATTATCTGATTTGAGAGAACAAATTAAAAAACATTTCACTATCAGACAACAAATAAAATTTTATGATGATGATATATGTAATTCACAACTTCCTTCATCAACTTACGATGTGGTATGCAGTTGGGATGTACTTGAACATCTGAATGAACCGGAAAAAGCTTTTAAACAAATTTTTCGTCTATTGAAACCTGGCTGTATCGCAATTCATGAATATAATCCATTCTTCAGCCTTAACGGTGGTCATAGCTTATGTACTTTGGATTTTCTTTGGGGTCATGTACGGCTCGACAAAGCCGATTTTACCGAATATATCAAGAAATATCGCCCAAAAGAAGAAAAAGCCGCATTATCTTTTTATTCTCAAGGGTTAAACAGAATGGCATTGGATGACCTTATTAATATAAGCAAACAGGCAAAGCTTGATATTATCGGTCTCTTTTGCTTTACCAAAGAACAACACATCAGAATGTTATCTCATGAAATATGGAGTCAAAGCAGAAAAATCTATCCACAGCTCAAAGCCCACGACTTAACAACACCAAAAATCCTTGTCATTCAACAAAAACAATAATTTGAAAATTTTTCTGTTAAAGTTCTTTAAAGCAAGTACTTTTTTTGAGTTTTATTTGTATATTCGCACCCTTTAATTTTGAAAATGCTTAAAAAGGAAGAGCTTTTATCAAGGCGCCGGCTCCGTAGTGCTTATCTTACTACTATCATCAGTTTATCTTTAGTCTTATTTATTCTTGGTTTAGTGGCATTACTTATACTTTATGCTAAGGAATTTTCCGATTATGTCAAAGAAAATATCGGATTTTCAATTATTGTAGAAGATAATACCAAAGAAGCCGACCTTATAAAGCTGCGAAAAATACTCGACGCCTCGAGATTTATTTTATCAACGGAAGAAATTTCTAAAGAAAAGGCAGCCGAAATATTAAAAGAAGAATTAGGCGAAGATTTTATCTCTTTTCTCGGATATAATCCTTTACCTGTTTCTATTGATATCCGGCTTAAAGCTGCATATGCCAATCCCGACAGTATTGCCGTTATTAAAAAAGAGCTGGCATCATATCCCGAAATTAAAGAATTGTTTTATCAACCCTCGCTCATTGATTTTGTTAATAATAATATTCGTAAAATCAGCTTTGTTCTTCTTGCTTTCTGTGGCTTATTATTTGTTGTTTCAATTGCATTAATTAATAATACCGTCCGCCTTACGATTTATTCAAAACGATTTATTATAAAAACCATGCAATTGGTCGGAGCTACCAAAAAATTTATACGGCGCCCTTTTATTTACCGAACTATTATTCATGGATTTATCGGTTCAATCGTCGCAATTATATTATTATCAATAGCCATCTATTTTATTCAATCGCAGATTAGTGAAATAATTATTTTCAGCAGCATGTATATAATTTCTGTTTTATTCTTGCTCGTTATTATTTTTGGCATTTTAATTACTTGGATATCATCATATTTTGTAGTCAACAGATATCTTAATATTAAATCGGATAATTTATATTACTAATAAGTTATGGGCATTATTATTCCACCGAAGTACGAAAAATATACGAACTTACGAATTACGAAGTGGCCAGCAAATTCGTAATTCGTATATTCGTAAAAAATTCGTACTTCGGTGGAATAATCTGATAATTCAATATTGACATAAATAGTTTCACTAATAATTAAAAAAGATATGAAAGAAAAGAAGATAAGCCCCGGAATTCATCAGGAAAAAAAATCTGAAAATTTTGCAATAGGCAAAGAAAATTACAAATATCTTATTATCGGCTTTGTAGTTATTATCATCGGGTTCGTTTTAATGGCTGGCGGAAAAGCTGAGACCCCAAACGAATTTAATGGAGAAGAAATATTCAGCTTCAGAAGGATTACTTTAGCGCCCGTCATTGTATTATTTGGTTTTGCTTTTGAAATCTGGGCAATTATGAAAAAACCCAAAGTTTAATTCTTTTGAGGTATGTAGAGACGTTGCATGCATGCAACGTCTCTACATACCTCAAAAAAAATATTATTTATGAACGGATTTGATTTTCAGGCAGGAAAAATTATTCTTATAAACAAAGAATTACACTTTACTTCTTTTGATGTGGTAAAATATATTAGAAATTTATTGCTCAAAAAATTTCATTACGATAAGCTTAAGGTTGGCCATGCGGGAACACTTGACCCACTGGCAACCGGCTTGTTAATTATCTGTACCGGAAATGCAACACATCAAATTTCTAAGATTCAGGAGCTTGATAAGGAATATATTGCATCAATCTGTCTTGGAAGCACTACTCCTTCGTTTGATTTGGAAACCGAAATTGATAATTATTATCCAATTGCTCATATCACAAGCGATTCTATTCATAAAACACTGTCAAAATTTACCGGTGAAATTACACAAATTCCGCCTGAATATTCTGCAAAAAAAATAAATGGAACGCGGGCATATACATTAGCTCGAAAAGGCAGAAAAATTGAGCTCCACCCTCAAATTGTCAATATTAAAAATGCCGAACTTTTGTCTTGTCAGCTCCCTGAAATAAACGTACGGTTTGTGTGTAGTAAAGGAACATATATACGTTCACTGGTAAGAGACATCGGATATGAGCTTGGAAGCGGAGCGTATCTGTCCGGCTTGCAACGGGTAAGGATAGGTGATTTTCAGATCGAAAAAGCATATTCATTGCAATCGTTCGAAGAAATGTTAAAAAATATGTAACTTTTTTTATTATTACGTATAACCACACGTTATTTGCTAAGCGGTTATAAATAGTGTTTGTCCATAATTCACGGTTACTGGTGCTTTTCAAAGACACAGGAAAAATTGAACATCACGTTTTTAAAGATGTGATAGATTTTTTTGAAGACCAAGATGTTATGATATTGAATAACACTAAAGTATTTCCTGCACGGTTGTTCGGAAACAAAGAAAAAACCGGTGCCAGAATCGAGGTCTTTCTTTTACGGGAATTAAGCAAAGAACAACGGCTTTGGGATGTATTGGTTGACCCCGCCAGAAAAATCAGAATCGGGAATAAATTATACTTTGGTGAAAACGATGTTCTTGTTGCCGAAGTAATTGATAATACTACATCGCGCGGAAGGACTGTTAGATTTTTATATGACGGCGATTATGACAACTTTAAAAAAGTGCTATATAATCTTGGAGAAACACCGCTTCCAAAATTTATCAGAAGAAATGTGGAGCCGGATGATAAAGAAAGATATCAAACCGTGTATGCTCGGCATGAAGGGGCGGTTGCTGCTCCGACCGCCGGAATGCACTTTAGCCGTGAGCTTCTTAAACGGCTCGAAATACTTGGTGTTAATTTTGCATTTGTAACTTTACATGTCGGGTTAGGAAACTTTCGTGCTATTGATGTTGAAGACCTTACAAAACATAAAATGGATTCCGAACAAATTTTTATCTCCGAAGAGGCGGCAAAAATTGTAAATACTGCTAAAGATAATAAAAAAAATATTTGCTCCGTCGGAACTACTGTCATGCGAACTATTGAAAGTTCAGTATCAACAACCGGACATCTGAAACCTTTTGAGGGATGGACAAATAAATTTATTTTCCCGCCTTATGAATTTAAAGTTGCAACACGAATGATTACAAATTTTCATCTGCCTCATTCTTCCTTAATGATTATGGTCGCTGCTTTTGCCGGCTTTGATAAGCTCATAGAAGCATATAATGTGGCAATAAAAGAAAAATACCGCTTCGGAACTTATGGCGATGCAATGTTAATTCTATAACTATACTTAAAACGGGATAAATTTCCGCAAATATAGAAATATGACGTTTCGTTGTCCTGTGGACGAACGAAAGTCAGCGACCTCAATTCGTCTGTAAGACAATTGAGCGTCATGTATTTTAAAATGCGGAAATTTATCCCGTTTGCAGTATAATCGGGGTTAACCCCGATTAGTTATTTTACAGGCACATATTTATATTTTAAGCTATCCCATGGCGCCTCTTTAATTATCCATAACTGCTTCATTGTCAACCTCATAATATCATATGTCTCACTGCTGTCAATCCCTGTTTTAGTATCATAAGATATTTTAACGGTGTTTTGGTCTAAAAATTCCCATTCCCCTGTTGAATTATCCGATTTCCAAAAATCGCCGTCTTGTTTAAAAGTCCAAACCATCATGCTTATATTAGAATCGCATGATGAACCGGTATAAACATTTTCAATTTCCTCGAGCTGCCAGCTATTTGTAATCCTTGCCTTACGTGTAAAAAAACTAAAAAAAGGACCATCATCATACTGCAAACAAGCCGTTAATAATACAACTGATAATATTATTAAAGAAAATTTATTCAGATATATACCGGTTCTTAATAAGTATGATTTCATCTTGAAAATTATTTTTTTAACAAACTTGACCAAAATAATATTTGTTTATCAAAACAGATTAAAAATTAACAAAAATTTTTCAACATCATTCTGCGGTCAGAGCGGGTACCGTTTCATCCCACTCTTTACCGATTCAGTGAGCTTTCGATAATATCATTTTTCAAAGAGGGATTTATTTCAATCGCTTTTTTGTAATATTCCCATGCTTCTCCCTTTTTTCCTGTAATTATTAATGCTTGGGCTAATAAAAGCAAGGCATCGGCATTCTGTGGAGCAAGCTCTACTGCGTGCTGGGTCAACTCAAGAGCTTCAAAAGGGTTCTTCGCCGGAATAACTCTCAACATAGCGCTGGCAAGGTAAAAGTTCACAGCATAATCATCGCCGTATATATTATTTGCTTTTTTTAAGTACTTGATTGTTTCAGCATAATTTGTATCCATCACAGCTAAAAGTCCCATACCTTTGTAACCGAAAAAATTATTCTTATCAGATAATAATAGCTGACTGTAAATTTCTTTCGCTTTTTTAAACTTTTTCAAATTATAGTAAATGGTTCCGAGGCGTGCAAGAACAAGAGTGTCATATGGATTTGTTTTCAGAACCCGCTCAAAATGTTTAATCGCTTTATCCATGTTCAGATAAGCCGGCTCAGTGAAATAGAACACGCCGAGGTAACGGTTTACCAGGTAATTCATGCTGTCGAGGGAATAAGCCTGTAAAAAAAATTTTAGCTCGTTCCGGACATTATACAATCTCTGATAGAGCATGCCTAGTATAATACACAGGTCAACATTTCTGCTGTTTTTGGAATAGGCTTTCATCAAATACATTTCGGCGTTGCCGTAATCGTTTTTATCAAAAGCATTCATCCCCAGTCCGAAATTTAGCGAAGCCGGATCATCGCTCCTGTTTTCCTTGCTCTTCTTATAGTAATACTCAGCTTTTTCAGGATCGAACAATTTTGTAACGGTATAAATATTTCCGAGAAGCTCCAGTACTTTTACATCACTGCTGTCTTTGGCAAGTGCTATATTCAGCCATTGAACAGCTTTTTCGGGCTCATCCATCTTAAATGCAAAAATTTTTGCCAGTTCTTTCATTATCATTATGTCGCCGGGATCATATTTCAAAGATTTTTCATAATGTAAAGCGGCCTGCTTATATTGCCGCATATTCTTTTCAAGCGAAGCGAGATAAAACATAGTCACGGAATTTGTCGTGTCATAGCTGAGAGCTTCCACGAGAATTTTCTTTGCTTTACTACAGTTCAACGTATCTCTTAATACAATGCACACAGCATATTCAATCAAAGTGTTGATGTTATCCGGTTCAATGCTCAACGATTTAATGTAATACTCTTCAGCCTGTTTGTACTTTCCGGTTTCCTTAAGGAGCTTGCCCATAAAAAAATTCGGATATGCCGCCTTTGGGTTCAAAGCAAGATAATTCTCCACTTCTTTAAGGGCTGCTATAATATTTTTCTGGTAATAATGGCAATAAGCGATAATATTACATTTGGATTCTTTTTGAATTTGGGTCACGGGAGTTATAGCATAACACAAAGCAAGAGCATCGGAGTATCTTTTACCGGCAGCATAAAAATCCGCTATTGCGAAATCAACAAAACATCCGGCTTCCTGCATAATAATTACAGCAGAGCTATCGGCAAGCATTGAAAATGATTTAATACCGGTTTCACCGTTCATCGGGGGTTCAGTAATTCTTGAGTATTTGATATTGACCCGTATACTGTCTTTCGATTCGAGGGTTTCAAATAATTCACCATATAACACCAGGTTTGAATTTTCTTTTTCCCCAATAGAAATAGCATCCTGCTGAGAAACAGATTTTCGTTCTGAATCATTCAGTATATATGCTTTAACCGGTATTTTCAGTGTTCCTGCTTTTTCTCTTATACGGTTCACCAGTACTTCTTCAAATTTAATTTCCATATTCGGATTATCCTGAAGCACCATAAATGGAATGACCGTAACCATAAAACTATCCGTAACTGTGACCGGTACGTTCGGCGTTGTCTGAAAATTATTTTTAATTTTAACATTGTTAAATACTGTAATGGTAAGGATAATAAAAACAGCGATGATTATTATGAGAACAATGCTTGTACTTGCTATAAATGATTTTCTAAGAAACCAAGGGGCTTTTTTAGGCACAGCATGAACATCTTTTTTCTCTTTTCTTACTTTATTTAATCTGGCTTCTGCAAGTTCTTGTTCCATGGATATCAGCTTGTCATGAAGGTTTTCAAGATCGCGGATTCTTTGTTCAGAGATGTTCAGACTTGCTTTTAATTTTGCAATCTCGTCTTTTTCCTGTTCACTTTTACCTGATAACAGAGCAATTCGTTCCTCGAGCGAGGTTTTTTCTTTTTTTATCTTTTCAACTTCACCTTCAACTTTTTTATCAGATATAATCGTTGTCGTAACCCTATCAATTTCAGCAAAGGATTTCTTTAATCTGGCAGGGATTATCGTTTTCAGAAGATCGGAATAAATCCAGTTCAAAAGCAAATGAAGCGCTGTAATGCTGTATCTAGCCTGTTCCTGCACTACAATATTATCATGTGTCGCAATATTTCCGTAAATCTGCAAAGTTTCAAGCCAATTTATGACTTTCCTTTCCGCAAGATCTTCCCTAACAATCACTGTGATTAGTCCTTTATAGTTTTTCTGATCCATTCTTGACTCAGCAGCTTTACCTGAATATTTAAACAGGATAATAATTTTACATGCCGTTTCTCCGCATTTTCGCATATTGGTAATGGCATCAGCATAAAAACCATTCCGGTAATGAACCGCTGCAGTTTCGCACCACTTAGCAAAGTCGAAAACTTTTAATTCAAATTTGTCTTTCATAAAATATAAAAAAAAGTTGCATATTACAAAATAATAATCTTCTGATAATGACGACTGCCTGCATAAAAAACTTCAAGAATATATAAGCCGGCGGGCAGATATGATACATCTATTTGCACTTGCTTATTACTTATCTTTTGTTCAAAAATTAACTGTCCGTTAATGTTTTTCATACGGATTATATTATTACTACCGGATTTTTTGAAAATAATATTTATGAAATTATCTGCAGGATTCGGGTAAACCATATAATCCAGATTATGATATTCAGGTAATTTATTATTAGTAACGCTAATCACTTTTTTTACAAGCCACTTACCGGGGTCTATTTGTATGCTATCGGGCTGATATGGATATGAGATTGAAAATATCTGGTAATTTATTGTATGTTCTAATCGTATAATGGTATCAGTCGTTCCTGAAAATATTTTAATTTCTACAGGAAGCTTGAAAAATGGTGTTGAGCCGGTTGTAAACTGATCGAGTGAAATATATAATGTATCATTGCTGAAATACCAGTTTACTGTATATTTTGGATATCCTTCGCCATAATACCACTGCTGAAAAAACTCGTCGAAATCAATTCCTGAAGTCGCTTCAAGAATATTCTTAAAATCATCGCCGCTTGCCGTGCTGTTTGCAAAGGCGGTCAGGAAGTTTCTAAGTGATTGAAAAAAAACAGAATCGTTATTCAGCATATATCTGAGCATATGAATAATAGCAGCGCCTTTTTTATATGTAAGCTTCCACGAAAATATCCTTGAAGGGTTATTAATTTGTTCAAGAGGCACATAAATACTTCCTGTATCCATTTCCAGAGCTACAGTTTGCACAAAATCCATCAGTACGTCGGCATGCCATTGCGATTGGAAATATTGAGCGGTGAGATACTCGGAATAACTTCCAAAACCTTCATTAATCCATATATCCTGCCACGACGAGCATGTTACCAGATTTCCGAACCATTGGTGTGAAAATTCATGAGCGGTGAGGGGTAAGCTAAAAAGACAAAGTGTGGTCATTGTCTGGTGTTCCATCCCGCCACCGAGAGGCGCCATGCAGTGGCCATATTTTTCATCGCAGTAAGGATATAAAATAAACAGGTTTGAAAACATCTCCATAAGCCCCTTTGAATAATCTATCTGCTCTTTATAGTACGATAATATTTCAGGCGGCTTATAAATATAATTCTGAATTAGCACCGAATCGGGATATCCTGCCGGATGAGCATATATATTATACTCTGCGTAATCGGATACGGCAAAAAAAATAAGATAATATTCAATTGGATGGTGTGTTTTCCAGCAATATTTTACTTTATTTTCGGGTAATGTATCAATTGAATATAGTATTCCGTTCGAGCCAGCTTTCAGGTGCGAATCAACGGTAATGCATATCCTGGCAGAATCCGCTTTGTCATTCAGATCTTGTTTGCATGGAAACCATGCACGGGCGGTGAAAGGTTCGGAAAAGGAATAAGTTATCCATTGAGCGAGAGAGTCCACACGCTTGCAATAGATACCATTGGCCGATTCGATAGAATCGGCCATTCCATGATAATATATAACTGAGTTCACCATACTGTCGCTTATAACAGGATTAGCCAATGGAATCCACAGCATGCAGGAATCGTGAATAAAGCTGCATAATGAATTATTAATAAATACCGAA
>JACQWN010000430.1 GCA_016209245.1 Bacteroidia bacterium | reverse complement strand
TCAAACCTGCATACCCACAGTGGATAGCTTTGAAGCGTCTCACCATCCTCATCTTTCTCTTCAGCCCAGAG
This sequence comes from Bacteroidia bacterium, assembly GCA_016209245.1. Taxonomy (GTDB): domain Bacteria; phylum Bacteroidota; class Bacteroidia; order Bacteroidales; family BM523; genus JACQWN01. The sequence goes on along the minus strand of JACQWN010000430.1, from coordinate 5,676 downwards.
TATATCACCCGGAGTAAAATATTTCATTGGATTGGATATGGTCAATAAACCCTCGGATGAATAGGAAGTTGAATTGACCTTGAAAATAGAACCGATATTGAAGAACGCTCCTTCCATCCCCATGTATGCCAAGTGAGCGGGGTATGTAAAACTATATACCGGTTCATCGAATTCATTTTTTGTGCTTGTCAATAAAACTTCGCCGGTTTCTGCGTCATACGCTTCCATTTTAGTAGTATTGGTCATTCCCTGGTTGACAACGGTGATTTCATCCAGGAGGCCATATTTACTTATGACTTTCGTCATTACTGCCGACCTGAATCCTTCATATTTTGGCGAATAATCTGTAAAATCATTCCATTCCTCGTGAAAGAACCATTTTTTAATAAAATAAATTATTACATTTATCGGGGTAATCGTCTTTGTCTGCGTATAATTTTTTTCATTATAGCCATAATCACTGCTTCTCATATCCGACATCATATCAATCTCCTGGCCTACTATCCCGTCTAATTCTACAGTACCATCTTTTAGAATAACTGCAGTATGATTATCAAAGTATGATTATCAAGCCGGTTCCCGTTTGATTTATATTTATACGATACTTTGCTGATTTGTTCATTTTTACTGCTATATGATTCGATTGCCTTGAGTTTTCCATGCATATCGTTAAGTTCTATGGCGTATCCTTGGCTAACGCCGTACTGATAATAATTTCTTATGCCAAGCAACTGTTCAAGCATGCTTTCGGATTCTAAAACTGTTTTTAATGTTTGTTTATCTGTGGTTCTTACTTTAACAGGGAAGTCTTTTGTTGTATAGAACCTGTACTTGGAATATCCCGCTGCATTCTTTGTCAGGTTCACGCCGGCGGGAATGTAAGGCGATACGGTAATTTCCCTGTATCCGACTATAGGCGCCGGGTAATACGATTCGCCGTAAGGTTTTTCCTGGTAAAAATTGTCGTCAGGGAATAATACATGCTTAACGTTAAAAAATACCGGCTGACGGCAATTATTCTCGTCGTTACCGATAAAGGGTTCATAAGCAGCCACTCCCGTACTTTCTGTTGTTCCTTGAATTTTATAATTGTATATAAATCCGGTTTCAGAATTTTCTCCCCCGGACATTCCCGACCATGCATCATTCATTACTATTTTTTTTACCCTGTAGCCACCACCGAGCTTGTATCTGTCAGGTGTGTTCAATCTTACCCACGATTTAGCAAGATCTACATTGACGCCATATTTTTTTTTCAGCAAGGCATAATTAATACCGAACGGCTGCAGCGAGCTAATATCCATTCCCATTACTTGGGTAAAACACTGGTACATATCATCTGTTGTGCTGCAATTTTTCCAGATGAGAAGCGGATTATTCCTTCGTGTAATTTGCCATGCCTGTTTCGCAATTGGATTGACCTCTAAGGTCATAATATCATTAAGTAAAGGGATATTTGAATCAAAATCATTAAGGGTGACGCTTTTCAGGTCAATATAAGCTATACTGGGATCGGAACTAATTCCGAACCCCATTATTTCCGCATAGCCCGATACATATTCATAATCATTAATAATATTATCGCCGGTTAGATCAACAAAGCAACTGAAATATAAATATTTCATAATCTTTTTGGTCTGGACAATTTTATAATTTTCGTCAGCTTTTAAATAATAATCGGCAAAAGAACCGGCGTCAACAACAGGTGAATTAAGTTGTACAAACAAACGAAGGTTAGGCTCTTCCGGTGTATCTCCATCGTAGGTATGCAGTTGGCAGGAAGAAGCTGAATAAACGCTTCCGACAGGGCTAAATCCTGCGACATTAAACATATTTGCTGCCAATTTATCGTGAACATAACTGTAATCGTCGGCTTCATATTCTATGGTTATGGATGCTCCCGATGGAAGTTCAATCCTGTTAAGCTTCCACGCGCCTGCATATTGATCGGCAAACGTCTTATCCTGTTCTGCATAAGGATAATCCTGGTATAGCGGGTCCGTATTGGGCTTATAATTCCCCCACCGGTCAAGATACATCCTGTTATAATCAGGATTGAAGGAACTATATTCAAATACATAAGGGCTTAACCGGCCTTTTAATGAATTACCATAAGTAAAATAAATTTTTCTTAACGTTAGCTTACCGTTATTATTATTATTGGTTCCTGTATTTGTATTATTCGGGACATTTTTACACAAGGTATATTCATTTCCGCTGTCATCGGCATATTCAAAACAGACTGTTTTTAAAGGAACGGCTTTATAAGTCTGCGAAGGATCGGACCATTCTTTTCGCCTGTCCTCTTTAGCAAAGAGCATGATTTTTTTTAGCTTCATTAGTTTTTTACCGGTATCTGTTCCGCCGTTTTCATTTGCGACTCCCAGTCCATCATCCCTGGGTTCGAGGTAAAATTCAGCAATATAATTTTTGCTTTCTATCGAATGAACATACCAGATTTCCTTTTCACCGAAAATATAAGCGGCTTTATCATCATCATCGTTGGTTTTCATCTCTTCAAGGTAATCGCCCATATTTTGTTCATAAGGTATTCTCCATTTATAATCGTTATATTTCCGTGTGTAATTAAATTCTACATAATTTCCGATATCATCGTCGCTTGGCCCGTTACCGGTAAGATCAATATAATCGGGCGAAAGAACGGCAGATATGAGATATGAATGTGCATAAGGAGGCAGTTCCGTTGATTTAAAAAAATGATCTTTCCCATTATCATTTGAGTTATAAGTATTATCAATATTCGGAGTATATTTTACCAGGTTGGCCTCCTGATCAAATTCTGACAGATCGGTTTTTTCGAAAGCGCCTGAAATATTAAATAACACATCTTTGCGGCTTGTATTATATACCGGTACACCATAAATATATCTTGCGCCGTCAGGCCTTATGACAGAAATCTCAGAAATATGATGTGATTTTCGCAACGGGTTTGTACCGCTATCATATCTGTTGTACGATGTAGGTAAAGTGATCTCAGAACCGTTTGAAGCATTGGAATACATTGTATTGTAGCTTTGAATAGTATGTACTGAACCGAATTTTGAAGCTTCATCGGCTGTATAAAATGTAAAGAGTTCGTTCCTTTTTTCACGCGAATCCAAGCCTTTCCTGTTATCCGGCGGAATATTTTTTTCTTTTGTTGAATGGCTGTTCATACTAATCAGAAAATGTAAATTATGGGTTGTAACTCCTAGATTATTTTCGTAAGTAGGAGGATTTAAAATAGAAAGGTAACCACTTGGCAGATATTCCAAAATAAAGTCAAAAAAAGAGTTCCCCTGCTCACTGGCAATGGTAGGAACCTTTCCTATATAATGTCCTTTTGAAAGAACTAGGGATACCGGATATTCATCACCATAACTGCTTAAATCATCCCTGTCTTCATAATAGGATTTGTTGAATACGGTTTTCTCTCCGGACTTTTTGAAATAAAAGGGTTCATATTTCGGATAATCCGTTGTTTTATCCTGAAATCTCAATCTTGACAGCGCAGAATTGTTGTCTATCCAGATATCGGTAAATCCCCTGCTTTTCGTAGTTATGGTTCCCTTTGCTTCATATCTTGAGAGGAGTCCACCACCAAACTCAGATGTTTTGACCAAACCATCCTGCAGCATTTCACCATGAAGGTCATTTACCGTTCCAATATCATTTCTGTATGGACGGTAATGGGAATACAGACCTTGTCCCATGACATTATAAAAATCATAGGTGTAATTAGTAATGGGTAAATGCGGTGTGGTTTCCGTGAATGTTCCATCTGTTTCGCGGTTACAATCGAGTATTTCCAATTCACCTGGAGTTTCTGTATCATTCTTTGGATAGAAATAACCATAAGCTTTTATTTTTCTATTAATATTATCAGAGAGTTCGATAGTATTATAATACCATTGAAATGATTTATACATGAAGAGTTCAGCCAAAACCAAATTTGAATATATACCTATATTTAAAACATTCCCATGATTTGTGATTTTTGTATTGAAAGGTAATTGTGGAAAATAGGTGGGCGAACCTAGTGTAATTCTTGTTGTATAAGAAGTGCTATGAGAAGTAGTGAGTATAGTTTCATTTCCGCTTGCTTGTGAAATAGCGAATTCTTTTAATCCCGAACGACTGTTAAAAGAGGTTGACAGAACTCGGCTCCGATTTGATGCGTAAATTGGACCAGTACCAATATTATTTGCTTCGCTAAAATTACCCTGAAGAGAAATTGAAGGTGATATACTGATTCCTTTTTGAGAATTAAAGGAGAAGGTTCCGGAAAAACCAAGTCCTACATTGACACTAAACAAATTAACATAATAATAAGATAATGAAATTCCATAAGATGAATTGTTCCCCAAAGTAAAATCAAGAGTATAGCCCAATCCATTATAATTGTTAAAAAACAAACCTTTATTTCCTTCTACGGTATTACTACCGCCGTAAGTTGGTGAAAGACTAAATCCTCCGTATCCTCCGTTATTACTATTATTAATATTAGCCAAAGACTGTGCTAACGATACTATTGAAGATACGCCAACAGATGCACGAGCTCCGTATCCATCTTTTTCTCCCCAAGGTTCACTTTCCAAAGTAGTATTAAAAGTCTCTGTCAATTCTTCTCCTTTGAAATCATCGGGTAATCCACGCATTTCCCTGCCGATTGCACCCGGGTTAAGCGTCCAGCCCAGTCCTACCCAGCTTGCTTCCTGGTTCATTCCTACATTTCCATCATAAAAGATATTGAGCGGGTATCCGTCAATATCCAACAACGGTATATTATAGGAAAAATCCCCGGTAAACAGGTTGACCATTTCCGTAGAATTTGCAGGTCTGAAATTATTGAACTCTATTTGGTCGGGACCTCCTGTCAAAGCTAAAACAGGGCGTACATCAAATAAACTTATCGTCATATTGACAGCCAGAAAACATGCCAATAATTTTGTTAGCTTACTTTTTCGGATTTTTTGTAACATAGCTATAACTTTAATTTTGGTATATTCTTTAAACTTTTCTTACTTATTTTCATTTTTACGGTACCTGCTTCAAATATATTATCGAGGTAAATAAAAGTCTTATCTGCATATTCATCGCTTTTCCCTGGAAGTCTGAAAGCAAGCACGAAAGTATTATTTGAAGTAATTCCGTAATCAGGCTCGAAATGATATAAAACACAGTCCAATGTATCAGCCCCTTCAACGAGGAACATATCGTTTTTCATCGAAAATGAAAAATACTCCAGTCTTCTGTTATATTCCGTTTCATCTGATAAATTGAACCTGATAGGAGCGACACTTTGATCTTTTAAGCGAATCCGGAAAGTAAAATACTGAAGTTCTTCCAGTTCACTTACTTTTTTTGCCAATTCATCATGGAAAACTGTATTTTTTTCTTCCTTAACAATAATATAATCATAAGGTTTGTATTGTATTTCAAAGACCAGTTTTCCAAATTCTTTGATAACTTTTAAACCGTTATCATCATTTTCAATCCAACTGATATAATCAACCGCATTAAGCTCCTTCTCCGAACAGGAAAAAAATATTCCTGAAAATAGAAAAAATATGTACAATATGTATTTATTTACTATCATTCTGTATTCTGTATTCTGTATTCTGTATTTTGTATTCTGTCTTCTGTATTCTGTATTCTGTATTCTGTATTCTTTTT
>JACQWN010000429.1 GCA_016209245.1 Bacteroidia bacterium | reverse complement strand
AATTTAAAGCTATGAAATCATTATTTATTTCATTTTCCATTTTATTGGTATTAGCCATTACTGGAAATCTGTATTCTCAGATCATTGAAATCGGTAATGGGACAACAACCGGTGATGACGAGTTCCCATTTTATAATTATTATGAAAATAACAAGTCACAGACACTGTATTTACAGTCGGAACTTGGTGCTCCAAATATTTTTGCGGGTATTTCGTTCAATATCCAGCAAATTGCTCAAGCAGGATTTCTTGAGCTTCAAAATTTTACAATAAATTTTAAACATACAAATGTTACACAAATGACACCAGACGCATATTTTGATATGAGCGGAGCTACACAGGTTTTTTATAGTGCATCATTTACTTTGGCTACTGTTCCCGGATGGACTTATATTGATATTACAGATTTCAGCTACAATGGAACCGATAATCTTGTTATTGAAATAATATGGGGGGATAATGGGCCTATACCTCAACTTATTACAAAAATTACAAAACAACCGATGTTATTTCCAGAACCCTTTATGGATATGCCGATAACGAAACCCCTCCAAATTATGATGGTTCTTCAATGGATTATTCCAATATAAGATTTCATATTTTTTCAAACTGCCCTTTTTCCATAAATCTTTCCGCTTCAAATATTTCAATGACTTCTGCCGAGCTTTCATGGACGACAGGCGGAGCTTCCAATTGGAATATTCAGTGGGGACTACAGGGCTTTACTCTTGGCAATGGAACATTCATAGAAAATGTTACTAATCCTTATCCTTTATCAGGTCTTTCAGCAAGTAATGTTTATGATTTTTATGTCCAGGATTCCTGTGGAATAGGAGATGTAAGCTCATGGAGCGGTCCTTTTACATTTAATACGGCTTTATGTGACACAAATGAACAATGTTATTTTGCTTTGTATTTTAACGACAGTTATGGTGATGGTTGGAATGGTGCTGCAATTATTTTTTATCAGGATAGTATTCAGATACAAAGTATAACTATGCCTGATAGCAGCGTTTATTCCGATTCCATTGCTTTGTGTCCAGGAATTGCAACAGATTTGGCATTTACAAGCGGTAGCTATGACTCTGAGTGTGGTTTTACAATGTTATCTCCTTTTGGAGATACTATAGTTTCATTTGCAACAGGCGGTGCACCACTTACCGACGGAATATTCTTTTCATTTTTTTCTTCCTGTACCCCTCCGACATGTCCTTCTCCTGATAATCTTTCTGCTTTAAATATTACCGATTCGTCTGCAGTATTAAGCTGGATAACCGGTGGTGCAAATAATTGGAACATTGAATGGGGCACAACAGGTTTTATATTAGGAACAGGCACTTTCCTAACCGATTCTTTAAACCCTTATCCTCTTTCAGGTTTATTACCTTCGACTAGCTATGATTATTATGTTCAGGATTCTTGCGATACAGGTGATGTCAGCATTTGGGTTGGACCATATACTTTTACTACAGCTTGTGGAGCAATCAGCACATTCCCTTTTGTTGAGGATTTCGAGAATCCTTTTAACTGTTGGACAATAATTGATAAAAATGCTGATGCAGACCAGTGGCAACTATATGCAACCAATCCTTACCAAGGATCACAATGTATAGTAATGTATTCCGATGGTAATACTGCAAATGACGATTGGCTGATATCACCACAATTTAATTTGACAGGTAATCAACGTCTGCGGTTCTTTACGCGTTGTCAATCTGTCTCAGAACCGGATGAATTGCAGGTATTACTATCAACTGCAACTGCCGACCCTGATTCTTTTATAAATATAGTGATGGCTTCAACACCAATTAATTTTATAAATTATACTGAATATATACTTAATTTGAATTTATACAGCGGCCCATGTTATTTGGCCTTTGTTCGAAATCAGGCGCCTGCTGACGGCTGGCGGTTATATCTCGATTATGTTGTAGTTGAAGATTTACCAAGTTGTCCCGAACCCACGGGTTTGACAGCGTCAAATATAACCAGTGCTTCTGCGGTTTTAAGCTGGATAACAGGCGGCGCAAGCAATTGGAATATCGAATGGGGTCCTGCTGGATTTATACAAGGGACAGGCGTATTAATTACTGATGTTTCAAATCCATATCCATTGTCAGGTTTAGCCGAGGGGACAAGCTATGATTTCTATGTTCAGGATTCCTGTGCTCCCGGCGATGTCAGCTTATGGACAGGTCCATTTACATTTTCTACTGCAATAAGTAATGTCAATATCATTATTGAACATACTTATGACGGCGACCTTGATATAACTCTCGAATCCCCATCAGGTGTCATTGTTGAGCTTACTACCGATAATGGAGGCAGTGGCGAAAATTTCGGAATAGTAGATACAATTTGTTCTGATTATACAAGTTTCAATATGACGGCAGATAGCTCTGTTACAATCGGTACAGCCCCATTTTTAGGTTCTTATATTCCTGAAGGAAATTTTACCGGTTTCAACGATGGAAGCAATCCAAACGGAACATGGTTTTTGCATATTTGCGATGATGTATCTTCCGATATAGGCACTTTAGAATATGCCGAACTGGTATTCTCAACAATAACTATTGATTATAATGATATTGCTATAGTTGAACCTCAACCCGAAGTAATACAAACCTGTAATTTATCAGGCAGTGAATATATAACTATTTCTATTGTCAATCAAGGGCCACAAACTGTTTCTGCAGGCGACACTATTATCGCATCTTATCAGATAGATAGCGACCCTGTAAGCATTGATACAATTATTTTACCGGCTGATTTAATAACAGGCGATACATTGCAATACACTTTTAATGAACCTTACGATTTTTCAGCATTAGGCAGCTACAATTGGACAATTAATATTAGTTATTCATTCGATACTATTCTTAACAATAATCAGGTCGGCGGAACTTACGAGCATATTGAAATGACTGTCGAAATTGATGGGGGCGATACTATCCAGGTATATGTTTTTGAATTACCTGTAATATTAAATACAACAGATGTATATGATGAGTACTTGTGGTCGAATTATAACGGTACATTAACCGGTACTGATGCGGCTTTCGATGCTCCCGAATTTGACTGGTATTATGTAACGGTTCAAGATAATGCTACATATTGCCAAGCCATTGATTCGGTTAATATTGAAGAAATTCCGCAGGTAGCGGTTGATTTGATAATAAGTGTTCCTGAAGATGGCGGCTATTATGAATATTGTAATATGTCGCCACATGAATCTGTGCGAATGATATTACAAAACGCCGGATTAAATGTAATTCCTGCAGGAGATACTGTTTCGTGCCGGTACAGGGTTGACGGCGGAAGCTGGTTTACACAACTGCTTATTCTTGGGACTGATTTGAACCCTGCCGGACAAAAATTGTTTCAGTTCAGCCAAACGTATGATTTCAGCATTTTGACAGTTTATGTTCTCGAGCTTGAAGCAGAGTATTCAGCCGATATGGAAACGTCAAACAATGTTGCTGTAATTCAGGTGGAAAATACCATTTATTCAATTGACCTCGATGCATTAAACGGCGGAACAGATGACACACTTGGAGTATTTTCCTATCCTGTAACTCTTGATGCAGGTGCAGGGTTTCAATATTATTTATGGAACACAGGCGATGATACACAAATTATCACTGTCAATGCCGACGGATGGTATGTTGCCGAGATATTTAACGATTATAATTGTCATGAAGAAGATTCAATCTATGTATTAAACTACACAGCAAATCAAATAATTTCCCATGCCGTTCAGATTCATTTATATCCAAATCCTGCAAGCGATAATATTACACTTTCAGTATTTACAAAATATCCGCAGCGGATTACAATTAATCTGCATGATGTGCAAGGAAAGCAAGTTTATTACAAGTCTGCTGAATATTCCGGACAGCATGCTGAAACAATTGATGTTTCAGGCTTTGCCCAAGGAGTATATTTTATGAGGATTATAACGAAAGAAACTATTTTATATGAAAAAATAGTTATTCAATGATGTTTATAACTTGAGTTATGGATTAACGTTTCTCAAAATTTTATCGTGTAAAAATGATTGCATT
>JACQWN010000428.1 GCA_016209245.1 Bacteroidia bacterium | reverse complement strand
TTTCTGCCTGCGACGCTTGGGCTATCGCCATTCTCTTTACACAGGGCTTACGCCCTGTGCTACAAATATTCCGCCCCTTCGGGGCTGGCGTATTACAATCCTGGCAATCCATTAATCCTATAATTCCCTGTTTATACTTTTTATCATATTATCGCCTTGTTATAGCCCCTTTTTAAGGGGTTGGTTTTTTTTGATTTAACCATTTAACCATTTAGCTATTTAACCATTTAGCCATTTAACCATTTATTCATTTTCCTCCAGCTCCTTTATCCTCTTCTCCAGTTGTATAATATATAATGTAAGCTCCTCGATTTTCTGCATCATCGCCTTGTTCATCTCGCCTAACTTTAGACCTTCGGTCTCAACTTCTTGTGCAGAGGGTATGCCCGGAAGGTGTTTGTTGGCGGAGATATACTGCTCCAATTCGCATAACGACGGCAGGTTGTAGTCTTTGGCGAAGACAAAGTCGCACCAACTGAGATCGGAAACAATAAATTCGGTATTGGATTTTACTATGCCGTTTACGGTAAGTTTTTCTTCAGGGCAGATCGTTCCTATTCCGATATTTCCGGTTTGAGATGACATAGTCATAACGAGCCTGTTATTATGCCGATCTACTATCCATAATCCATCACTATTCTCCCCGAATGATGACATTGTACCAATTTCCCAATTCTCAAGGTTTGTCTTTATCCCGATACCGACATTATCGTTATTATCAGCTTTTTCAATTAATAGCCCGGGATTTCCCCAACTGCCATCGTTTGCATTGTTAATTGTTAATTTTGAATTAGGGGAAGGTGTTGATGTACCAATACCTACATTACCATCATTGTAATATATATCCGACTCGTTTTTCGACCAATAATTATCATATGTAAATGTAAATGATTTCCATTCGGTTCCTGTATAGCCTTCAAAGTCACTGCCGTCCCAGCGTATTGTTCCGGTAGGTGGGGTTTCGCTTTTGGAGGTGCCAACTGTAATTGCGCCATTTATATTTAGTCTTTCATTAGTTGGTGCGCTTCCAATGCCAATAAATGCATTAAACATTAATAAATCGTTTTGAAAATCACCGGAAATCAGTGCTTGTCCAGGACTTATACCTTCATCATCAATAATAAGCTTATATGAATCCGAAAAACCAGGAATATTTCCTGCATCTGCACCTAAAAACACATTATGATTGCCTCCGGATATTGTACTCCCGGCTCTTACACCAATAAAAGTATTGTTATTTCCTGAACCTATTGTTATTCCAGCAGAGCTACCTATACATGTATTATCTGAACCTTCATTTCTATAACCGGAATTATATCCGACGAATGTATTATTATTACCATTTCCATTAGATGTCGGACTTTCACCTGCATGATAACCAACTGCTACATTATTATTTCCACTTTTATTATTTGTTCCGGCATAACTGCCTAAAAATGTATTGTACATTCCATTTGTACTATTCTCGCCTGAATGAAAACCGATAAATGTATTTTCATTACCATTATTATGCAGACCTGCATTCATTCCAATAAAAATATTTTTACTTCCTGTATTGATTATATCAACCGAGCCTCCTAATATCAAGTTATTATAATCGCTGGCAATACCAGTTTGGTTATCAAAATTAATTGTGCTGTTAACATTAATTTCCCCATTGACATCAAGCGACGCATCTGTCGGATATGTATTTATACCGACTTTACCACCTACAAAAATATCGCCGGAAACACCTAGATTAGATGGACCGTAAGGACCTGTTAAGCGACCTACAATTACATCGCCACCATTATTATAATTCAGATATAACTTTTTATTGGTTTCATCGGAACTATATTCATCAATAGCGCAATGGTCAGAAATATATCCGATATTTATATGCCCGTCGGAAAGTCCGAAACGCCCTGCTCCTTTAACATGAAGTTTTTCAGCAGGCTGGTTTGTTCCTATTCCGACTAAACCTGTATTGCGGTAATTAATTACTGTATTTTGATTATTTTCAGCATCACTCTGCAGATACAAAGGACCGCTGGTTGGGGTTGTATAGATGTTATTTTCCAGACCTTCCTCTGTAGTCAACGATTCCATCACCAATGAATTTGAACCTAGCTTTATTTTGTGAAATACAAATAAGTTATCCATTGTTGTATTGATAACAATCAAATTATCGCTATTGACAGAAAATATATTAAGCTGACCCGCGCTTGTAAGATCATTTTCACCAAAATTAATAATGCCGTTTTGGGAAGTAATGCTATCATTCACTACTAATGCGCCGATATTCGCTTGTCCGGTAACATTCAGCATATTCGTTGAAACAGACCCTGAAGTAGTAAGATTGGTATTTACAAAATCAATGATATTCCATGTACTTGTAATTTTACCGCTTATTCCGTCTATTGTTATTGTTGGCGTCTTTAAAGCTTTTTCCGTGTAAAATTCTTTTGTTATTACCGTATCGGTTGCCAATTTCTGCCCCTCGAAGCGCTTGCCCACCACAACGCCGTTCTGGGCATAAATCCATCCGCGTATAATAGCATCGCCCTGCACATCGAGCGGCGGATTCGCAAAAATTTTGTTACCGTTGTATTCTCCCAAACATTTTATATTACTACCGACTTCGAGGTTATGTGATACATACAGGTTATTAAATTGGTTAGCACCCGACGAAATAATATTAGCCGCAGTAATGCTTCCACCGGTAGTAATATTTGTACTGCCAAAATTTATCGTCCCCGATGTAGAGGTAATTTGGTCACTGCTCCCGTCAATAGTAATGCTTGTGCCGATTGATAAAGGACCTGCAAATTTTACCGGACCGTTTACCTCAAGTTTATAGCCCGGTGTCGGGGTTTGTCCAATGCCTACAGCACCATTGGTGAGCAGGTTGCTATTCCCGAAGCTGACAGCGCCTGTCGCCGAAGTAATGCTGCCGGCAGCGCCATCAAACTGAAGATTATTGCCTACAGTCATAATACCGTTTATAACGGCATTCTGCAGCACTAACAGCGAAGCCGTTTTTGTAAGCACAGCAGCTTCGATGTTAAGTGCAAACAGCGTACTGTCCAAATATGTATTGTTTTTGAAATGCGCCCTGCCTGCGACGTCAAGCGGGTAGCCGGGCAGCTTGGTTCCGATGCCCCAGAACCCTTTGGACGTGATAATACCTCTTGCGGTATTATTAGTCTTTATCAGTAAAGCGGCATTATTTTTCGAGCCAAGGAAATCTCCTTCGGCGAGGTTATTACCGCCAGTGGCGAATTTATCTCCTGACTGGGCAAAGACACCGTTAAATAAAAGCGCCATTGCGCAAATGACTAACCCCTTGATTATCAGACGGGGGGGGTAATTCCCTGTCTTTCAGATAAATACATTTTTTTCATGGTTTCTGTTTTTTGAGGTTAAATATTTTAAAAATTAAAATTTATTTGCTTCACGCATTTCTTTATACGAATTATATATAATTGGGTTTCAAAAAGTAATAAAAAAAGTTATCAACAGGTTAATTGTTTGAATATTAGAATCCTGGTAATTCTTTAATATTTTTAATCATGTATTATCCGCCGTAATGAATGCAGGCGGGGTTCAGATATTTGCTGTCTGCTTCAAACAACATATCTGCGTTACGTCGCTGTGGCATTGTGCTGTGGTTAGTGAGCCTTGTCGAACTACTAATAGCTTTTCTGCCTGCGACGCTATATTCACGCCTTTCTTTATCCCCGCCATGAATGGCGGGGCTACTGATATTCCGCCCCTTCGGGGCTGGCGTTCTTTGCACGTTTTCTGCTATGTTCATTTCTTCATATTCTTTGCAATATTTTTCAAAAAATCCTGATAATCCTTTAATCTGCTTAATCCCGGTTCAGACATTTTTTCTCCAATTCCTTAATCCTCTTATCCTGCTCGATAATATATAGCGTTAGTTCCTCGATTTTCTGCAGCAGCAGCGATGTAAAGCTGCCGAGCCCGACGCCCTCTTTGGTTTCGGAAGCAGGGGGCACGCCTGGCAAACGCCTGTTTTCTTTGATATAACGTTCAAGTTCTTCAGGGCTTATAAGGTGGTATTTGTCATCGAAAACATAGTCTGCACCCACGTCAACTAATTTTACTTCTTCGGCAAAGATAGTGCCTTTGACTGTGAGTTCAGAGGTTGGCGTTTTTGTATTTATGCCTACCCTGCCATTACGTGTGATGACCATTACGGGGTTTGTTGAATAGGTTGGCTCGATTGACGGGTCATTTCCAACAACAGAAACAGAAGGAGTAAATTCAATCGCTTCACCAACATTATGCTGTGCGGCTATCATCCAGCCATAATGAGTACTATTGACAGCAGAATAAAGGACCAACCCCTTTCCTACAGTAGCTTTGCTATAATTTCCACCACTGCATAATAAATTCTCACGTTTCAAGGTCAGAACATCGGTGCTGTCGGTGTGAAATACGAATTTGTCGGCGCCTTGGTCGCTATCTGTACCGGTCGCGTTCAAAAACCAGTCTCTGTTTACGCCGCCGGCAAGGAGTTGCAATCCGGCGCCATTAGTACCTGTGTTTTTAATCAGCGCCAAAGTATTGTATCCATAATCACCACCGGTTGATTCGATATGAAAAATATTGGTTGGAATTGTCGTTCCTATGCTAACTTTACCGTCGAATCTAACATACAATCCCAAATTCCAAGTAATATCGCTGTTAGCATAACCATCATCTGCACCACCTAGAAAAATGCCACCCATATAATCCATCCCTATCATTGAAGCATAACCATTTTCTATACGTTTTGCGTTACCTAAATAACTAACAATTTTACAGTTTCTTCCTATTACCTTATATATATTATCAGAAAATGTCCATATATTTCCTATTTGAAAATTAGCAACAGGATTAATTGTTCCAATGCCCACATTCCCGCTATTGTAATAAAGATTAGCGCCATTTTTTGCCCATTAACCTGCACCTGTCAAAGATTTCCAGCCTGGCACTGTGCCGGTATATCCTTCAAAATCATCACCCGTCCAGCGAATCATACCTGCAGTCACTGCATCGGTAGGTGTTGTATTTCCGATTTTTATTGTTCCATTAACATCTAATTTCGCATCGGGAGTTGCCGTGCCAATCCCTACTTTTTCACTTTTTATATAAACACTTGGATTATAAACACCTCCGATTCTTATTACTCTATCAGATCCGCCTGACCACCACCATGTTTCACCGGCAAAATTTGCAGCTGAATTGTCGAAAAAAACAATACCACCTGCATTTTCTAGCAGATTGCTTCCCTGAATTGCCAGTCCATTTTGTCCTTTAATAGTGCCGCCTCTTACTTTTATATTTCCATCAATATCTAATTTTGGGTGATGTCATAAATTAATTGATATTTTTTATATATTTGGAGAAATAGAAAATTTGAAATTATGATAGATATTAATAACTATTT
>JACQWN010000427.1 GCA_016209245.1 Bacteroidia bacterium | reverse complement strand
TTATTGATTATCAGATAATTGCACCCCCCCCCGCTCGCTCGGATTTGTAATCCGAGTATAAAAGATTTGTAAATACTCGGATTACAAATCCGAGCGAGCGGGGATATGAGTGTCAACAAAATAGCACAAAGCTGTTATAGCCCCTTTTTAAGGGGTTGGGGTTAGAAAAATAACTGTGAACGGTTACCAAATTTTTTAATTTTGCAGAATATTTGATACTTTAATTCATGCCAGTATTTTACTTATCGGATAAAAATATTTTTCCCGATCCAAATCTTGCTGAACCGGATGGATTGCTTGCCATTGGCGGTGATTTAAGCGTTGAAAGATTACTTGTCGCTTATGCATCCGGCATATTTCCATGGTACTCACAAAATACACCTATACTATGGTGGTCGCTTGATCCAAGAATGGTATTGTTTCCAGATGAATTAAAGATATCGAAAAGCTTAAGGCAGACATTGCGACAACATTCTTTCAAAATTAGCATGGATAGTTGTTTTGAGGATGTTATCAAACATTGTTCATCAGTTCCAAGACCGCAAAAAGGTACATGGCTTACAAAAGAAATGGTTGATGCCTATAATCGTCTTCATAATGCCGGATTTGCACACTCTGTAGAAGTCTGGGACAATAACAAGCTTGCAGGCGGGTTGTATGGCGTAAGTATTGGCAGGGCTTTTTTCGGTGAATCAATGTTTTACTTGCAGCGTGATGCATCAAAAGTGGCTCTCTATCACCTCTGCAAGAAATTAATATATATGGATTTTCAATTTATTGATGCACAGCAGACAACAAAACATATCATGAGTCTCGGAGCGGTGAAAATTCCAAGAAAAGAATATTTGCAAATGTTGAACAAAGCATTGGAATATTCTACACTAATTGGTAAATGGACAGATTAAAGAAGCACCGAAGATGATCAGATTTATAAAATCTGATTATCTTCGGATAAGATACCCTATTTTCATTCCTAAAGAAAAACTGGGGCCTGTATATTCCGACATCCAAAATGGTGTTATTCGCAGCTCGCTATCTGATGGATGGCTTCTTTCTGTGAATATTGAGGTACGAAGACCTATTCCGGCATATAATATATTATCTCTGATAGCTATATCATAGTTGCCGGGAATATGGATAAATGCTGTCTTTATTGGATTTTCAGGTGCTGAATTATCAATTATATGTACACCCTTAGCTATTTCATTTATATAAATATACTGGCCTTTGATATAAATTTTTCCAGGATTAAGCATTATTTCCGGCTCTGATGAATAGATATTTCTAGCTTCGGATAAGCTTGCATAGACCGGTTTATAACCCTGTACAATAAAAGGTTCTGGAGATTCACAGGATAATAAATTGATTATCAAACAAAATATTATTAAGCGTGCTAATTGCATAAATTCAGCATAACCACCAGGCAATAATACAAAATAATTAAGAAATCATTGACATTTTTTTAATTATATTCATATTTGCTGTGTTTTTTCTATTATTCTTGTATCAAAATAGCTAACAGACATAGAGGTAAATGAAAAGCGAATTTATTATAGCAATTACAAAAGACAGGAAGCTTGGCGAAATTCTTGCACCTTACCTGATAAGAAAAGTAAAAGGTGGAAATTTTTACACAATCGAGGAACGGTTGATGGCTGATTCTCTATACGAAAACCGGATTAGTTTTACTGAAGACAAGAAAAAGTTAATAAATTTAATCGAAGAATATAGCCCCCAAAATTTAAAGAAAAGATTTTCGAAAGATTTACCGAATGTACAGGAATTTTATAATACAATCACAAAAGAAAAATTAGAAAAATTTATTATTCCTTATATAGAACGACGTAATTCAAAATGTATTGATATTCTGGCAAATCTTGTAAATTCCGGGACACCAATTAAATTATTTAATGCTGTTAACAAGCAAAATCTTCATTTGAATGATGAAATTGAAATAATGACTGAACCGGCAATAACTGTATTCAATTTTGAAAAAACAGTTGAAGAAATACAATATTTTCTGACTATCAGGCATAATAAGAATGAAATAAGCTTAAAAAATAAACACTTTATAATTATTTCAAACAACCCATGCCGGCTTCTGCTTGAACATAAGCTCTATTTTTTTAATGATATTGATGGTAAAAAGCTGCTTCCATTTTTCACAAAAGAATACATTGTTATTCCAAAAAACATAGAGAAAAAATATTGTGAAACATTTATTTTAAAATCAATAGAGAACTATTCTGTCAAAACTAAGAATATTGACATTCTCGAGATAATGCCTGAGGTGAAACCTGTATTGTATCTTGAATCTGATTTAATGTGCCGTCCTGTTTTATCAATGCAATTTAATTATGACGAACATAAATTCTATGTAAATGAGGATTTAGATATCAAGGTATTTTTTAAAATTGAAGATGGCAGATATACATTTTACAAGCTATTTCGTAATTCTAAACGTGAAAAAGAGCTTATTTCATTACTTTTAGATAATGGATTAATGAATACAAACGGTTCAAATTTTATCGCTTCGGTTTCAAATCCTGAAACAGATAAAAATGAGCAATTATGGAATATTTTGAGCTGGTTAAATAATCATAGCTGGTTATTAAGCGAAAATCGCTTTGAAATTATCCAGAATCATTTTAAATCAAAATATTTTATAAATGAAATTATAATTAGACCAAAGGTCATTAGCGGTCAAGACTGGTTTGATATTTACACTAATATATTTTTTAGAGATTATTGCATTCCTTTTCTCAATCTTCGTGACCATATATTAAATGGTATTCGTGAATATATTTTACCTGATGGTCAAATCGCTGTAATTCCACAGGAATGGTTTGCCAAATACAAGGAATTACTATTATTAGGTAAAATAATTGATGGAAAGCTCAAGCTAAAAAAACATTACTTTCAAGTCATAAAAGATATTAATGGTGAAGATTCAAAATATTTACCAGAATTAATGAAAATATTAAAGCCCGATAGCAATCCGGTTGTATTACCTGAAACTATGAAAACACGACTTAGACTGTATCAAAAGATAGGTTATTTTTGGTTGAAGCATCTTCAAATGAATGGTTTTGGCGGGATTTTATCTGATGATATGGGTCTTGGAAAAACAATACAAACATTAGCAATATTGGTTAATTCTTATCAAAATAGTTTTATAAAAAGCGCTTTGCCGGTAAAGAAGAATCTCGTTGTACAATTAAGCTTATTTGATCAGCCAGAATTTATTCAACACAAATCGGATGATGATGTTGCTATAGCTGCAAGTCTGGTAGTTGTTCCGACTTCACTTGTTCATAACTGGGAAAATGAAATCAGACGATTTGCTCCGGAGCTAAAATATTACAAATATTGCGGTACAGAGAGGTTCAGAAATATTACAATATTCGATAATTATCATATTATCCTGTCCACTTATGGAATAGTAAGGAATGATATTGATATTTTAAAAAAATATTCATTTTATTATATAATACTTGATGAAAGCCAATATATAAAAAATCCCGATTCAATAATATATCAATCGGTAATAGAGCTTAACGCTACTCATCGCCTGGTGCTCACCGGTACTCCAATTGAAAATTCTCTTTCCGATCTTTGGTCGCAGATAAACTTTGTAAACAGAGGTATATTAGGGAACTTAGCTTTTTTTAAGGAAAAATTTGTTACACCTGTTGAAAAGCAAAATAATCAAGAGGTCAGGAATAGCTTGCAAAAAATCATTCAACCATTTATATTGCGAAGAAAGAAAGAAGAAGTGGAACAGCAATTACCGCCGCTAACTGAACAGGTTATATATTGTCAGATGTCAGAATCGCAAAACAAATTTTATATTGCGTCTTATTTCTTGTCATCCTGTAATGTCAATGCCCGAATATGATAAAGACTCGGGAAAATTTAATGAAGTAATGTTAATGGTCGAAGAGCTAATCGCAAGCGGGCATAAAATTCTGCTGTTTTCTTCGTTTGTAAAACATTTAAGATTATTCGAAAATCATTTTTCAGAAAAAGGGTTAACATATTCCATGCTTACAGGCAACACAATTAACAGAAAAGAAGTGATTAACCGGTTTCAACAGGATAGTCGAAACAAAATATTTCTAATATCAATAAAAGCAGGAGGAACTGGCTTGAATCTGACATCTGCCGATTATGTATTCATTCTTGATCCATGGTGGAATCCCGCAGTCGAGAAGCAGGCAATCAGCAGGGCACATCGTATCGGGCAAAATAAAAAGGTTTTTGTATATAAATTTATAACATTAAATACCGTTGAAGAAAAAATTTTCATTCTTCAGCACAAGAAAGCTGATCTGGCAGAAATGTTTTTAAAATCAGCAAATATTTTTCATTCGTTTACACAAGATGAGATTATTAAATTGTTCGATTAGTAACAGAATGCTTATTAATACCGCAAAGCGAGGTATATAATCACCGTGCCTTGAATAAAAAGTCAATTTATTGTTAATATTAATATTTCCTGATATAGCACAAGGTTTCCACCAGCCGGTAGTCGTGATATATTCCCCTTTTTGATTTATAAAACATGAGATTCCGGTATTTGCACAACGAGCAATGCTCCTTCTTGTTTCTATTGCCCGGAGCCGCGAAAAGGCAAGATGCTGGCAATAGATAGGAGAGTCATCCCACCAGCCGTCGTTGGTTAATACAAAAATCAGATTAGCTCCTTTTTTAACATAATCTGTTACAAATTGTCCAAAAACGGTTTCATAGCATATAACCGGTGCGATACGCACCGAATCATCGGGAGCATAAAAAATGCTTCTGTCTTCCTGAATACCGTTAGAACCGGCAAAACCGCCTAAATCAATAATAAAATTTTCAATAAACCCGAAAATTGTTGCAAATGGCATTTTTTCAGTGCCTATCACTAATTTCGATTTATGATATATCTGAATATTACTTGTTGTATCAATCTGTAATGCCGAATTGTAAAAATCAAAGTATCTGACGGAATCCTTCCAGATATGTGCTGTTACCGAAGCCGATTCTTTATTCGGATATATACGGCAGGTATTTGCACCAATAATAAATTTTACATTCGGATGCTTTTCAACAAATTGTTTTATTGCTCGAATATACGGGTTATTATTTAACTGGTCAAGCCAGATTCCAGTAGGAATGGCGGTTTCAGGTGCGAGTACATAATCTGTAGAATTATCTGTCAAAGAATCGGCATAGAATAAAATGAGCTTAATTTGTTCAGCCACCTCAACGTTATCGAATTTTTCAGTATAAGGGTCTAAATTCGGTTGAATAAGGACGATTTTTTTTTGGCAAGTTTTTTCCTGATAGGAATAATAAATTGATAGGGAAATTATTACCGGAACGAAAACAACGAGAAACAATATTATAAAAACTTTGCGCTCTTTGCGTCTTTGCGAGAAATAAATTTCTTCTTATAATATGAAAGAGCCAAAAAGCAGTGCTCATAAATAATGCAGTAATAATTGTCGCTGCTATTAAAGCGATTATTGAAGCGTAAGCCAGTCCATATAAAGAAATCAGACACCATGTTATAAATGCAGGAAGTGAAAAATAAAAAACGCTTACAGAATTGAAGCGGGCTTTATTTTGAAGCAAAAAATCTTCAATTAATAGTAGTGGAACAAATGCAACAAATAATGCTGGCCCGGTTTGTAAACCGGTCCATGGCTGGCTGAATAACAATCCGCTGAATACGGATAAAAATAATATTTGATATATTTTATAATTCAGTGGATATTATTTTTATTATTAAGATTCACAAGATATACACCTGCCAGAACAATACAAATTGATGCCAATTGAAGCAAGCTTAAGCTTTCGCCGTCAATAAAACCCCAGAATATAGCAAAAATAGGTATTATATATGTAGTTGATGAGGCAAAAACCGCAGTTGTATGCTTGATAAGGATATTGAAGCCAATTACTGCTATTACAGAGCTGAAAAGGGATAAGATGAATATATATAAAAAGTTAATTGCATAATGCTCAGTAGCCAGAGCCGGTGAAAAATCGGAAAACATAAGATAAGTTCCGGCAGCAGGCCCAACAAAAAAGAGAGCCAGCGAAGCAATAGCTACTCCATCGAGCTCATAAAGATAGGTTTTGATTTGGTTGATATTAATTCCATAAAATAATGTGGCAAATACAATCAATAATGCATACCAGTTACTTCCTTCGAAGAATGTTCTGTAATCTTTAATTACAAGCCCGGCTGAACCCGCAAGCCCAATAATAATGCCAAAAATATTATAATATTTCACTTTTACCCTGAATACAGAAATGCCTGCTATCAAAGTAAATAATGGTGTCAATGAATTCAGCATACCTGCTACAGAGCTGCCGACATTGGTTTGTGCAGTAGCGTATAACAGCGCGGGAACTCCATTACCAATGTATCCTGCAATTAATAATGATTTATAATTCTTGCGTGTTATTTTTTTTAGATTTTTTATTGCGAAAGGAAGCAGAATAATATAAGCGATAAACATCCTCAATGCAGCTAACTGATAATTATTATAGGATTCAAGCCCCTTTTTCATCAAGATAAAAGACGAACCCCAGATAAATGCCAGTATTAACAATATTATCCATTGCCATATTTTTTTGGACAAGTCCACTTATACTTATACTGTGAAAGTTTAGTTTTGTACTTTTATACTGCAAATGTACAAATTTAGAATGAATAATTAATACAGCAAACTGGATAGAGATACCTCGCTTCCATTAGAAAATAAAAAAATTTTGTTAATATTTTTAAAAAATTTCAGACAACCTTTCTATTAAAATTTCGTCATTTATTAGTTTTGTGATGGTATTTTATTTATCTTTGTAATAATTTATAAAAATATTTTTCCCCTAAAACCTGGTATTTTACACTGTTATTCTTTTATGTATTCTTGTAACTATTTAGGTCAATGTTATTTCATATGTATATTATCCCAACGAAGTACGAATTTATTACGAACTTACGAATTACGAATTTGCCTACCACTAACCTTTTCGTAATTCGTAAATTCGTATTTTTTTCGTACTTCGGTGGAATAATAACGTTTATACCTAAATAGTTACGTATTCTTATAATTTAAAATTACAGCAA
The DNA here is from genome assembly GCA_016209245.1 of Bacteroidia bacterium. Classification (GTDB taxonomy): domain Bacteria; phylum Bacteroidota; class Bacteroidia; order Bacteroidales; family BM523; genus JACQWN01. Next base: position 6,271 of record JACQWN010000427.1, on the reverse strand, counting down.
TATGAAAAAATTCATTGTCTTTTTTATTTTTTTATTTGGAGGATTTTCGTTTCAACTGTTTCTATGCTCTGCACAAGATAATCAAAGCGGAAGAAACATAAATGAAATAAAAAAACAATATCCTGTTGAAATGTACTTTATTCCGGCAGGTATAACCGATGATGAACATGCGCAAAAAATAGAACAATTCATTATGACTGATAAAAATATCGGGTACTGTGAAATACACAAAGATATGAAATCAAAAATTTTTGCCTTGAAAGAAATTGATTCTGAATATATCAATAACCTTTTAGCCCAAAAAGGTGTCAGTATATTGAATAATTATATCCATGTCATTGATAATTATTTTCTTGAAGGGAAAGACCCAAGCTGGAAACCTAAAAGTTTTCCAAAAACTATCAATACAGGAGACCAAAAAGAAGACGAACGAAGATTTGCCGATGAAATTCAGCAATGGAAAAACACTCATCCCATGGAATGGCAAAAAATGATAGATGACAAGGAAAAGAGAGCAATTAAATAACTTCCTAATACTTAACCCCTATGAGAAAGATTCTGTGTATTTGTTGTATTTTTATTTATGCTATGTTTTATAGTATAAATGTATTTTCAATGGCAGCGCCTTGCGATGTACCGGATGCTGTTCTACCAAATTCATTTTCGTTTAATTATAGCAATTCAACATGTAATGCCTCTGCAGACAATGATATGTTATATCTGCAAATTACATGTGAAGGAACAGCCGATAATGGTTCGGGATATCCTGTATCATATTGGATGTCATCTGGCTATGATTACGTTATGTCATATACTCCGTCTTCTTCCGGGTATATTGATATCACGGTTAATCCGACTGAAGATTGGGCAGGGCTTATTATTTCACAGGGAGATTGTCCGAATGTTAACGGAACTTGTCTGACACATGATGTTGCTGCTACCGGTGGTGAGAATCTGATAATTGATTATTTGTATGTTACGGCAGGAACAACATATTATTTTGTTGTTTCTATGTGGCCAGATCCATCTCCGGCGCCTCAATGTACAAATTTTACCCTATCAGTTACCACAGCAAGTCCTAATCCCCCGCAAGGCGATTGGTGCACCAACCCTATCCCTATTTGTGATTTTAACGGCTATTCTGCAAACACAAGCGATGCATTTTCAAATACAAACCCAAACGGAGTTAATGAAAATGAAACAGACCTTGGTGATGAATTCTGTGGTACAATTGAAAATAATACTTTTATTTCATTTGTCGCAGGGGCGACTTCTGCCTCACTTGATATTGCGGTCAGTAATTGTGCATTTGGTACGCCAACTTCAAATGGTGGTATTCAGATGGAAATTTATAGTTCCCCCGATTGTAATAATTTTACTTCAGTATCAAATTGTTGGAATCCTGGAGTAATGACTGACGGTACGATTAACACAAATCCTAATGGACTGATAATAGGTCAGACATACTATCTTATGGTTGATGGATATGCCGGGGATGACTGCGATTATACTATCACAGCACAGTCAGGGGTATTGACAACCGAGGCTATCAGCGTTCAGTCCGGAACAGACCAGGTAACTATTTGCGCCGGACAATCTACAAATTTGTTAGCTACCGGCGGTACTACATATGCCTGGTCGCCGGCAACAGGCCTAAGCGCTACTAATGTTGCTAATCCGGTTGCAACACCAATAATTTCAACTGTTTATACTGTAACTATCACAGGGGGAGTGAATCCTGATTGCCCTCTGTCATCAGTCGAACAAGTAACAGTGACAGTAAATCAAATTATACTGACATCTTCCAGCACAAATTTGACTTGCTATGGAAACAATAGCGGTACTGCCTCAGTTACAAGTGTATCAGGCGGTACAGCCCCATATACATATTCATGGTCTACAGGTGCGACTACAAGTAGTATTACCGGACTTGCAGCAGGTGCTTATTCCGTTACCGTAACAGATGCCAATGGATGCCAGGGATATGCAAATTTTAATCTTACTCAACCGGCTCAAACTGTACTTGCAACATCATCTGTCGCCGCAACCTGTGGTTTGAGCGATGGAAGCGCTACCGTCACTGTTACCGCCGGTGGTGTGCCAAAATATACATATAATTGGTCAACAGGCGCCTCTACCGGACCCACAAATACCCCAAATAATACTATTAACGGTCTCCCAGCCGGTGTATATACCGTCACTGTTACTAATCAGAACGGATGTACCGCTGTCGCTACTGTCACAGTGTCGAACAGCGGAACTGTTACTGCCGGTTTTACTTATAACGGAAACCAATGCCTGTCCAACAATGGAACAACTATTACAAATTCATTTAATTTTACAAATACCGGCTCATCCGATGCAGGCGTAACATATTCCTGGAGTTTTCCTAGTGGAACCCCGAATAGTTCTACCGCACAAAATCCTTCCGGAATTGTCTGGAATACTGCCGGAACATATACAGTTACACAAACAGTTACACTGGGAACATGTATTGCTACCGCTACACAGAACATTACTGTGTATCCGATACCTACGGTTACATTTTCCGGACAAAACAATGTAACATGCTTTGGTTTGTGTAATGGCAGTGTAACTGCTAATCCAGGTGGCGCCGGATATACTTATATATGGAATGACCCGGCACCAGTTCAGACAACACAAACAGCAACAGCTTTATGTGCAGGCGCTTACAATGTCACAGTGACTAGTCCCAATCTTTGTCCCGGAATTGGTACCGTTACTATTACACAACCCGGCGCAATTGTTCTTAATGCATGGCGAACAAATATATTATGTTATGGTTTATGTACAGGAACTGCAAATGTCGCTGTTACAAGCGGGGGTACTGCTCCATTCACTTATTTATGGAGTGGCGGAGGCGGTACTAATGCTGCAGCAAGCAATCTATGTGCAGGAACTTATACCGTAACCGTGACCGATGCCAATAATTGCACTAATACTGCTTCAGTAATCATTTCACAACCTGCTGCAGCATTATCAGTAACTCTTTCGAGCACTAATGTAACTTGTAATGGTCAATGTAATGGAACAGCTACCGCCACACCTGCAGGTGGTACCGCTCCTTATACTTATGTGTGGAATGATCCTGCTCCAGCACAATCAACACAAACCGCCACAGCACTTTGCCCCGGTAACTTTACAGTTACTGTTACCGATGCAAATAGTTGCACAACCACAAGCACTATGCTTATTACTCAACCCCCAGTATTAACCGCCGGTATTACAGCACAAACCAATGTCAGTTGTAATGGCGGAAATAACGGTAATGCAACTGTCACAGCAGGTGGTGGCACAGCTCCTTATACATATATTTGGAACGACCCTGCTCCGGCACAGTCCACAGCAACTGTTACCGGTTTAACAGCAGGGACATGGACAGTGACAGTGACTGATGCTAATAGTTGCACAGTTACTACGAGTGTAACTATCACACAACCGGCGTTATTAACAGCAAATATAGCCGGCACAAATGTGTTATGTAATGGAGGTAATACCGGGTCAGCCAATTTGACCGTAGGTGGTGGAACACCCGCTTATACATATTTATGGTCGAATGCTGCAACGACAGAAGATATAAACAATTTAACAGCAGGTAGCTATACAGTAACTGTCACCGACAGCAAAGGATGTACAGCCACAGCAACCGTAAACATAACACAACCAACAGCAGTAACAGCTAATATAACATCACAAACCAATGTCAGTTGCAATGGGGGTAGCAATGGCAGTGCCACTGTGACAGCAGGAGGAGGTACAGCACCTTATGCATATGTGTGGAACGACCCTGCCCCAGCCCAATCAACAGCTACAGTAACCGACTTGACAGCAGGTACATGGACAGTAACAGTAACGGATGGAAACGGTTGTACGAAAACAGCCAGTGTGACCATTACACAGCCGACAGTATTAACAGCTAATATAACAGCACAAACGAATGTCAGTTGCAATGGGGCTTCGACAGGCTCAGCCACCGTTACAGCAGGTGGCGGTACAGCTCCTTATAATTATGTATGGAACGACCCGGCACCGGCTCAGTCCACGGCTACAGTAACCGGCTTGACAGCTGGAACTTGGACAGTAACAGTAACCGATGCCAATGGTTGTACCAAAACTACAAGCGTAACCATAACGCAACCGGCAGTATTAACAGCCAATATAACAGCACAGACAAATGTCAGTTGCAATGGTGGAAATAACGGCAGTGCTACAGTGACTGCAGGCGGCGGAACAGCACCTTATACTTATGTTTGGAACGATCCTGCTCCGGCTCAGTCCACTGCAAGTGTAACCGGCTTGACAGCAGGAACATGGACAGTTACGGTAACAGATGCCAATAGTTGTACAGTAACTGCAAACGTAACCATAACACAACCTGCAGTATTAACAGCCAACATAACAGCACAGACGAATGTCAGTTGTAATGGGGGGAGCAATGGTGGCGCCACAGTTACAGCAGGAGGTGGCACAGTACCTTATACTTATATCTGGAACGACCCGGCACCGGCACAGTCCACAGCCACAGTCACAGGTTTAACAGCAGGTACATGGACAGTTACCGTGACCGATGCTAATAGTTGCACAGCAACGGCAAGCGTAACTATAACACAACCGGCAATATTAACAGCCAATATAACTGCACAGACAAATGTCAGTTGTAATGGTGGCGCTAATGGTAGCGCCACAGTCACAGCCGGTGGAGGCACAGCTCCATATAATTATGTATGGAACGACCCTGCGCCTGCACAATCAACAGCCATAGCCACGGGATTAACTGCAGGTACCTGGACAGTAACTGTAACTGATGCGAATAGCTGCACAAAAACAGCTTCGGTAACAATCACACAACCGGCAGTTTTAACTGCTACAATAACGGCTCAGACCAATGTAAGTTGTAATGGAGGAAATAATGGCAGCGCCACTGTCACGGCAGGTGGTGGAACAGCTCCATATACTTATGTCTGGAATGACCCGGCACCTGCGCAGTCCACAACTACAGTCACAGGTTTGACCGTTGGTACATGGACAGTAACCGTGTCCGATGCAAATAGTTGCACAGTCACAACAAGCGTTACTATAACCCAACCGGCTGCCTTAACAGCAAGTATAGTCGGTACGAATGTATTATGTAATGGAGGGACTACCGGCTCGGCCAATCTGACAGCTGGCGGAGGAACCATTCCCTATACTTATTTATGGTCGAATACAGCGACAACAGAAGATATAAACAATTTAACAGCAGGGACATATACGGTAACTGTAACGGATGCAAACAGTTGCACAACCACAGCAAGTGTAACCATAACACAACCAACAGTCTTTACAGTTACAATTACCGCACAGACGAATGTTAGTTGCAATGGTGGAAGCAACGGCAGTGCCACAGTAACAGCCGGTGGTGGCACAGTGCCATATACTTATGTATGGAACGATCCGGCACCGGCACAGTCCACAGCCACTGTCACCGGCTTGACAGCAGGGACATGGACAGTAACAGTAACAGATGGTAATGGTTGTACGAAAACAGCAAGTGTAACCATAACCCAACCTGCAGTATTAACAGCCAACATAACAGCCCAGACTAATGTCAGTTGCAATGGTGGAAACAACGGCAGTGCAACAGTAACTGCCGGTGGCGGCACAGCTCCTTATAATTATGTATGGAACGACCCGGCACCTGCACAGTCCACAGCCACAGTAACCGGCTTAACGGCAGGTACATGGACAGTAACGGTAACAGATGCCAATAGTTGTACAGTTACAGCAAGCGTAACCATAACGCAACCGGCAGTATTAACAGCCAATATAACAGCACAAACAAATATCAGTTGTAATGGTGGAAGTAACGGTAGTGCAACAATAACTGCCGGCGGCGGCACAGCACCATATACATATATATGGAACGATCCTGCTCCTGCCCAGTCAACTGCAACAGTAACCGGCTTGACAGCAGGTACATGGACGGTAACAGTTACAGATGCAGACAGTTGTACAACAACGGCTTCGGTAGTGATAACCCAACCGGCAGTATTAACAGCCACGACAAGCGGCACATCAGTCAGTTGCAATGGAGGGAATAATGGAACAGCTACAGTTACACCATCGGGAGGCACATTGCCATATACATATCAATGGAGCAACCTTCAGACCACACCAACGATAAATGGTCTGACAGCAGGTACCTATGATGTAACAGTTACCGATGCCAATTCATGTACAACAACAAGTTCATACATAGTAACACAACCGG
>JACQWN010000471.1 GCA_016209245.1 Bacteroidia bacterium | reverse complement strand
TAGTAAATCCGTTGAATTTTATCTTGAATCTCTCGAACTCAGAGAACAACTGGGCGATAAAAAGGATATTGCAGCAACATTAAATAATATAGGAAATGTTTATAAAAACTTATCCAGCTTCCTTAAGGCACTTGAATTTTATGAAAAGTCGCTTGATATTCGAAAAAGTATAGGTGATAAAGTATTAATTGCCTATACGTTAAACGATATTGGCGGCATTTACTGGTCTATGAAGCAATATGATAAAGCTTTAAAATACTATCAGGAAGCGCTGAAAATACGAAATGAAACAGGCGATAAAGCACATATTGCAAGCTCTTTAAAGAATATAGGCATTGTTTATAAAGATATGGATAATTTTGATTCAGCTCTCACAAATTATCAAAGGGGGATCGAGCTTTATAAAGAGCTTAAAGACAATATAAATACTACATCGGTGCTTAATTATATGGGGAATCTTTACAGAAAAAATGGAGATTTTTCAGTGGCATTGAATTATTACAGCCAAGCTTATGATATAAGCTATGATGATAATTATTATGAAGGCATGGCATATACATTGTTGAACATAGGCGAATTATACAATGACCGGAAAAATAAGCAAAAAGCGATTCAGCATTTTGAAAATGCGTTAAAGCTGGCTGAAAAGCTGGAAGATAAAGAACTCATACGCAGCATATATAAGGATTTATCAGCCGCTTATTCAACAACATCAGATTTTATCAAGGCATATGAATATTATAAGATGTACTCTGATTTTATGGATGAGCTTTATGCAGAGGAAAGCAGTAAGAAAATAGCCGAAATGCAAAGCAGGTATGAAACGGAAAAAAAAGAAAAAGAGCTTGAGCTGATGGAAAAAGTAAAGCAGCTCGAAATAGATAAAAAAATGGAAGAGGTTGCAAAACAAAAGAGATTTATATATATTCTGACAGCAGGACTTTTTATCTTATTACTTTTTTCTTCGGTTTTATACAGAAATTATTTGCAAAAGAAAAAAGCCAACGCTTTATTAGCCAAACAAAAAGAAGAGCTTGAAAAGCAAAGTAAATTGCTTCTTGAAGCAAACAGCACTCTTGAAACAAAGAACCGTACTATTACCGACAGTATCAGCTATGCAAAAAGAATTCAGGATGCTATTCTGCCTTCGGGCGAAATGCTTAAATCAACTTTTATTGATTATTTTATTTTTTTCAAACCAAAAGATATTGTCAGCGGAGATTTTTATTGGCTTTATAAAATCAAAGAACTGACATTTTTCGCGTTAGCCGATTGTACAGGACACGGAGTACCTGGCGCTTTTATGTCAATAATCGGCAGTTCCTTATTAGATGAAATTGTCAAAGAAAAAAAAGTTTTAAACCCTGCAAAAATCCTGTATGAATTAAATTTCGCAGTCCTTCATGCACTAAACCATGGAAATACAGGTGAAAATATACATACCGACGGAATGGACATTACTCTCTGCTGCTACAATGAAATTGATAATGAATTAACTGTTGTCCTTGCAAATCACTTTGCAATCCTTTTCAAAAATAATAATGTACATGAAATCAACGGCGATGTTTTTTCTATCGGTGAAATAGCTCGCGATGTCCCTGATTTCAATTTTACAAAACATAGTTATAAAATTGAAAAAAACAACATATTATATCTGTTTTCCGATGGTTTTGTTGACCAGTTCGGAGGCCCTGATAACAAAAAATTCATGAAAGCGAATTTCAGAAACCTCATCGCCGGTATTAGTTCCAAACCCCTGAATGAACAAGAGAAAATTCTCGAAAAAACTTTTCTTGAATGGAAGGGCAACAACAAGCAACTGGATGATGTGCTGCTTATGGGGATTAAGCTAGTATAAACTTTTATAACTAATGCCCATATTTATCTGACAATTTTTTTAATTAATGAAGAACGGGCAGTAAATAATTTTACAAGGTACACCCCATTCGTAAGTTTCGACATATCAACAGTCGTTTTTTTATCAACGAATGAAGTATAAATAATCCGGCCTGTCAGATCAGATATTTCAAATCTTTGTTTTTTATTATCGGAATTTAATATGTCAATTGTCAATTCATTTTTAACCGGATTCGGATAAACAGAAAACGACGGATTATTGTTTGTATTTAATTCATTGTTGCCGGTAATCAGAAATAAATCATCAATGTCAAACACTGAGGGGGGGAAGGTATAAGCAGGATTCGCTTCATCGCGGACAGATATTTTGAAGAGCCGGTCTTCAGGAATGAATTGCATAAACTGAAGATTTGATGATTGAACCGATTGTGTCTTCATAATATTCCAGTTATCCCCGGAACCAATATTTTGTCCATAATATGAATTATGTATTTCATTGCTGACGTTTAAATAACGCGGGCAATATTCGTGTGCGTCATTTCTTTTTATCATTGAATTGGCTGCATACAGGTTATCTCCGTCAATGGAATCGGAATAATTGTTACTGCGGAATATAATATAAGGTTGCTGTGGCGTTAATTCTGCTACAATAGCTATCAGACTGTCATCGCCGGCAGTGGATGGTGCAAGCGAACAAACGATGAAACCGCTTGCATATCCGTTTGTATTCGATAACAGTGCATCGCGGATATCGTTTACATTATTGACTCCATCATTATTATAATCCAGTTTTTCAAGCCCTTTTCTGATTGCAAGAGTTACAGGTTCATAAGCTTGGTTATTTTCGGCACTAAAACCATTGACTGTATTTAAAAAAGCCGACAGACCGCTATTGTTCAAAGCTTGTGAAGCCACCATCTGTCCGGCAGGGCCGGTCAAAAGCCATGGCTGTTCATCCTGTTCGGATGGAATATGAACCACCATGACCTGATTATGTACTAATGCGGAGTCTGTTTCATTGGCATCCAAATGATGTGCAATAACGGATTTTCCATTCAAATCGGTTTCAGCAGTTGCATCGCCCCAGTCCATAAGGCTGGAGCAATTCTGAATATTTAGATTCTTCAAAGGATAAAACCCTGACAAGTCGGTCATAAAATTGACGACGAAAATATCCAGGTACGAAATGCCGGTCGTATCAATTCCTGCCGAGGCCATCCCATCAATCATTGCATTAGCTTCCTCGACATATATTGGAGCAATCGAAAAATAATTTTCATTCCCGATTATCGCCTTTGCAATGGGTAGCAAGCTTCCATAATTAGGTAAAATAAAATCCTCAAAAAGTGACTCGATTTTTTGACTGCACAAATATCCATAAGCGAATCCCCTTTCATAATGTGTTCCCCAGACCCTGACAACCGTAATATTGCCGGTATTGGAAAGAATTTCCCCATTCACCTGCTGGGAATAGGAATTTCCTATGAAAAACAATATAAGAACAAAAATATATACATATTTTAAAATGCCGATAAATAAAGAATTTTCCTGACTATGATATTTTTTCTTTTTCATGTATTGTAATTGTTATTTACATTCTGCAAATTTATAGTTTTTTAGCTAACCTGAATTATTCAGGATAGATAATTATGCAAATTTAAACATCTATAAATAATTATTAATATATTTCAAACTGACTTTCCACAATCGTTCCGCAATATCCATATCATAATTCTTCTATTTTTTTCATTTGTTTATCTCTTTCCAAAAGTATAGTATTGCAAATATACTAAAAATGGTTAAATTGTTAACATTGTTAACTGGTTAGATGGTTAGATGGTTTCATATTCAGCAATTAAACAATATAGCAATATAGCAATATAACAATTTAGCAATATAACAATTTAGCAATATAACAATTTAGCAATATTATTTCAACAAAAGGTTAAATTTTAAACCGTTTGCAGTATAATTACATTTTTATACATTTGCTAGCATCAAAATATTATGTAACCTTTTTTAATCTGTGAAATCTGTGGCGATATTATTAATTAACTAAATTATTTATTATGAAAACTTTAAAGAAAATCATCATTATTCTGGTTGTAGTACTGCTTGTATTTATCGGAATTATCATCGCCATTCCTTTTGTTTATAAGGACAAGCTGATTGCAATTGCAAAGGAAGAAATCAATAAAATGGTTGCTGCCAGGATTGATTTTGGTGAATTTGATATTTCCATATTCAGCAGCTTTCCTGATATACGGCTGGGAATTAAAGATATTAAGGCAATCGGATTAAATGAATTTGAGAAAGATACGCTTATCGTGCTGGATAAATTCTATGCCGATGTTGCTCTTTTAAGCGTTTTTTCCGATAATATCAAGATAAATGAGATAAATCTTGAAAGTCCTGTTATTCATGTCAAAATTTTAAAAGGAGGAAAAGCAAATTGGGATATAGCGCCAGTGAGCACCGATACTACCGTGACGGAACAAGACACAACTGCCGAAGACACTTCGAAATTCAAGCTGAATCTGGATAAAGTCATTATCAGCAATGCAGCTCTTATTTATGATGACCAGGATGCAAACATGTTTGCCGACATGAAGGGATTGAATTTCACACTCTCGGGCGACATGACCTCCGATTTCACTTCGTTAATTACTGATTTAATGATTAATTCCACTACATTCATTTACGATGGAATAAAATATCTGAATAAGACGGAATTGGAGTTGCATGCAGATATGGATGCCGACCTTGTCAATTATAAATTCACACTCAAAGATAATTCGCTTCGTCTTAATCAACTGGAATTAGGTTTTATTGGTTGGCTTGCAATGCCGGCGGAAGATATTGACATGGATATGTCGTTCGAGGCAAAGAAGACAGATTTCAGAAATATCCTTTCACTTGTTCCTGCCGTTTATGCAAAGGATTTTGAAGATGTTAAAACCGAAGGAAAATTGGCATTGAACGGATTTGCAAAAGGTACTTACGGTGAAAAATCATTGCCCGCTTTCAATATAAATCTTGTTGTTGAAAATGCCATGTTTAAATATCCTGATTTACCCGGCTCGGCTAATAATATCAACATTGATTTGAATGTGAAGAATGATGATGGAATTGATGACCATACTTTAATAAATCTGAAAGCCCTGCATGTTGATTTTGCCAATAATCCTATTGATGCAAAATTATTTGTACAGACGCCCGTCAGCGACCCTCAGATAGATGCAGAAATCAAAGGAAAAATTGATATGGATAATATGAAAACCATTATCCCTCTTGAAGATATGACTGTTAATGGTGTAATAACAATGGATGTCAAGCTGAAAGGTAAATTATCAATGCTCGACAATGAACAGTATGAAGCATTTGAAGCGTTAGGGCAGATTGCGGTTGATAATATGAATTATAAAAGTGAAGATTTTCCGCAGGGTATTGCAATTTCACATACCGATATGACCGTTTCCCCTCAGTTTTTCCAATTGAATACCTTTGATGCAAAAACAGGTAACAGCGATATACATCTCGATGGCCGTATTGATAATTTCCTTGCCTACATATTCAGGAATGAATTGATACGTGGAAATTTCAATTTTAAATCGTCAAAGCTCGATTTAGATCAATTTCTCGGTGAAGATACTGAAACAGAGGAAACAGAACCTTCGGTAACTGAAGAATCCACCGAAACGACTGTTTATGAAATTCCCAAAAATATTGATTTCACATTAAATGCCGTTATTAATAATATGAGATATAATAAAATTGACATTCAGAATGTTTCCGGAATAATAAACATTAAGGATGGAATTGCTGAAATGCAGAAGCTTTCGATGAATATGCTCGATGGTTCGCTGACATTAGACGGTTTGTACGATACAAAAGATATTTCAAAACCTGGTATTGATTTCGATATCGCAATAACCGGATTTGATATTCCCAAAACTTACAATGCATTTAATACTGTGCAGAAACTTGCGCCTGTAGCAGAGCATTGTAACGGAAAATTTTCAGTCGGTGTAAAATTGAACAGCTTATTGCAGCAAAATATGGAACCTGAGCTTTCAACTGTGCAGGGTGAGGGAAGACTGCAGACAAAAAATATTACAGTCACCAATTCAAAGACTTTCGATAAAATAGCTGATGAATTAAAAATGAACAATTTTAAAAAGCTGGCGTTTGATAATATTGACTTTTTGTTTGAAATCAAAGATGGTAAAGTGTTTGTAAAGCCATTCATTACAAAATTTCAGAAATCACAGGCCAATATCTTTGGTAATATGAGTATTGACCAAGCGCTTGATTTTACAATAAATCTGAATATACCACGTTCAGAATTCGGCAGCGAGGCCAATGATGTCCTTAATAATCTTGTTTCGGAAGCCGGCAAGCAAGGAGTCAATATAAAACCGGGAGATAAAGTTGATGTTGATGTATTGATTGGTGGAACCGTATCAGACCCAAAGATACGAATAAGTTTGAAAGACCAGGCAAAAAATATAGTTGAAAATATTAAGGAGCAAGTTGTAGAAAAAGTTAAAGAAGAGTTCAATAAAGCAAAGGCGGAAGCTATCAAAAAGGCGGAAGCGGAAGCTGCCCGTATGCTCGCTGAAGCCGATGCAAAAAGCAAGATGTTGCTCAAAGAAGCTGAATCGAAAGCAAAACAAATAAAAGATGCAGCACAGCCGGCTGCTGCAAAAGTGAGAAGCGAAGCTGAAACCAATGCAAAAAAAGTTGAAGATGCCGCAAATGGGAAGCCCAAATTTATGCAGGATGCGGCTAAAGCCTCTGCCGATAAAGTCAGAAAAGAGGGCGACACGCAGGCGAATAAATTAATTAATGAAGCGAACAGCAATGCCGATAAAGTTGTGAATGAAGCAAAAAATCCCGTTCCCCCGTTCCCCCATTCCCCCATTCTTTTGGTATAGATTAAAACAAAATTACAGGCGCTTCTTTAGCTTGTTTTTATGCTTGTTATTCTTTCTATGGAGCAATGCACAGGAAATTGATAAATGCCATTCCGTAAATAAAAAAGCCGAGGCATTATATTATGATGCCCTCGAACAGCTACATCGCGGAATGCGGGATGATGCATATACCTTGCTGATTGAATGCATTAAGCTTGCTCCCGATTATGTTGAAGCATATCACGAGCTTGCCAAAATAAATTATGGACAGGCGGTGCATACCGTGCCTAATATTTATAATATGAAAAAGAAAGAGCAAGAATATTCCCTTTCCATGCAATATTTTAATAAAGTTATTGAGAATTGTCCGGAATATGACGATTATTCAACTTATTTTTACCTTGGCGAACTTTATTTTAATAAAGCGGATTATCTTTCGGCTAAGTCCAATTATTCCATTTATCTTGAAAAAAATGTATATAATAAAGCGGATAAAATTACTGCTCAAAAACGGGTCGAAATAATTGATGAATACTTTTTTCTTCTCAAACATCCTGTTTCGTTTGAACCTAAACCTGTATTAGAAATATGTTCACCTAAAGACGAGTTTCTTCCGTTAATATCACCTGATGGTCAATACATGTTTTACACACAAAAATATATGGAAAAAACAAAGCATTCGGACATTGAACGATTTTTTGAAAATTTTATGGTTGGCGACAGAGAAAGTCCTTATACAAGCATTGAAGATGCATTCAATAATATAAGATTGATGCCATCGCCATTTAACCAGGGAGAAAACCAGGGAGGGGTAACTATTACTATTGATAATAATCATTTGTTTATCACAATTTGCCGAAGAGTTAAAGCGAGTTGGATAGAAGGCGGCTCTTACGAAAATTGCGATATTTACCAGTCCGATTTTATTGATGGACGCTGGACAACACCGTATAATACAGGCCCCAACATTAATGGACAGTTCACACGGGAAAGCCAGCCCTCGATTTCATCCGACGGTAAAACTATTTATTTTACAAGCATACGGAAAGAAAATACCGGTTTTAATGAAAATATGCCCACATGTGATATTTATTTTTCTACATTAAATTCTGATGGTAAATGGAATAAAGCGGTTAATATCGGGGAAATTATCAATACACCGGGGAATGAGAAAGCCCCTTTTATGCATTCCGACAGCAAGACGTTATATTTTGCTTCGGATGGCTTATACGGAATGGGCGGATACGATATTTATTTTTCAAAGCTTTCAGATGACGGAACATGGTCAAAACCAAGAAATATAGGATATCCAATCAACAATGAAATGGATAATATAGGGATGATTGTAAGCAATTTCGGTAATAAAGCGTATTTTACATCGAAAGATATTAAAGAGAACGGAGGATTAGATATTTATTCTTTTGTATTACCGCAGGAAGCCCGGCCTGAAAAAATTTTATTTATTAAAGGAAATCTTGAAGATGATAAGGGAAAAGCTCTGACAGAAGCCAAGGTAGAGCTTGTCAGCGCCAAAACCAGAAAAATTACCGAAGGCATGGTTGACCAGAAAACAGGCAGATATGCGATTGCCGTGAGAATAGATGAGGATGAAGATGAAGAATTCCTGATGACGGTAAAGAAGAAAAATTTCGCTTTTTCATCTGCATATATAAAACCTGCAGAATTGCCAATTGAAAAACCTGTTGAATTTGCAATGGAAGTAAAATCAATCAAAGTCGGACAGAGGATCGAGATACATGATATACATTTTGAAACAAATTCCTGGGTTTTTGATAAGGCAAGCATGATGATACTCGATAAATTTGGAGAATTTCTCGAAGAAAATCCAAATATAAAGATAGAAATTCACGGGCATACGGATAATATCGGCGACGAGGATTTTAATCTGGAATTATCGGAAAAAAGAGCTAAATCTGTTAAGAATTATTTATGGATAATCGGTATAAGCGATGAAAGAATTCCAAAATGTACAGGGCATGGCGAATCTGTGCCGGTAGCTACTAATGATACAGAAGAAGGAAGAGCGAAGAATAGAAGAACAGAGTTTGTGATAATTGAAAAATAGTTATATATTTGCACAATATTTTGGACCCGTAGCTTAATGGATTAGAGCATGTGGCTACGGACCACAAGGTTGGGGGTTCGAGTCCCTCCGGGTTCACCGGTGATTCACATAAGTTGCTGTATATAAATAAGATACAGCAACTTTTTTTATTTAGACATAGGAATAATATATTTATCATACAATTTGACTTTTCTTATTATCGGATAGTTATACTTTTGTAACTTCTTTAAAAAATAATTCAACACCAAAATTTATAATATCATGAGCAAACTTCCGGATAAAAAGTATATAAAAATCCTGAATGATCTAAAACAAAAAATTCAGCAAGCAAGAATAAAAGCTGTTTTTTCAGCGAATACTCAAATGCTGACTATATACTGGGAAATAGGTAACACCATTTTGTATGAACAAAAAAAACAGGGTTGGGGAACCAAAATTATTGATCGTTTTTCTTCTGATCTCAGAACTGAATTTCCGGACATGAAAGGACTTTCTGTTCGGAATCTGAAATATATGAGGGCTTTTGCCGAAGCATACCCTGATTTTTATAGCCTTACACCGCTCCCCAAAAGCCCTTCTGAAATAGTGCAAGGGAAACTTGCACAAATCGGTGACAAAGCAACCATTTCATCTGTGCAACCATCAGTTGCACAATTTCAAGATGCTTTAAGTCAGGCAGGTGGAATTGTGCAGCCAGTGGTTGCACAAATACCGTGGACGCATCATTTGATTATTATCAATAAGGTCAAAAACAAAAATGAAAGACTTTTTTATCTGGAAAAAACCCTGCAAAACGGATGGAGCAAGTCAGTACTTACAATGCAAATTGGAAGTGACCTATATTTTCGGCAAGGAAAAGTTATCTCCAACTTTAAAGAAATATTGCCTTCATCTGATTCCGATTTAGTTCGTGAAACATTCAAGAATCCATATCTTTTCGATTTTTTGATGCTCGGGGAAGAGGCAAAAGAAAGAGAAGTTGAAAGGGCACTGATACAATATTTGAAGAAATTTATGCTTGAATTGGGAAGGGGGTTTGCCTATGTTGGAAATCAATTCAATATTGAAGTGCAGGATGATGAATACTTTCTCGATCTTCTGTTTTACAATTTCCACTTGCACCGGTTTGTTGTATTTGAACTCAAGATTGGCGAGTTCAAACCGGAATATGCAGGGAAGCTCAATTTCTACATCAACACAGTTAATGAACAGATTAAAAATGAAAAGGACGAAGGAACAATTGGAATATTGCTATGCAAGACACCAAATCAGTTAGTTGTAAAATACTCTCTTCAAGGTATCAAAACCCCAATAGGTGTTTCTGAATATCAAATAAGAAAAGGATTGCCAAAGAATCTAAAAAGCGTGTTACCCAGCATAGAAGAACTTGAAGCAGAAATAGAAAATGAATATAGGGGCTTGCAAAAATCCTTACATAACAAAAAGTGAAAGATGCAAGAATCATTCAAAAATTGAAAACAATAATCATATTCTTAAAATACCAAAATTTCATTTCAAACTTTTACAGCTTCCGGATGGTCGGCAAATGTTTCTTAATGTAGAAACATGTCGCAAAATGCCTTTATTTGCAACATATCCGAGAGGAAATCGTTTGAACTCTTGGAGCAATGACTCACCAAAGGGGACTGACTAAAAAAAAGGGTCAGTCCCTTCTTTTTTGCTCTCGCTTTCGCCCACACAACGGGCGATTTCAGGGGCAGCCAGGAGTTTGGGCATGATGTGGATTGTATGATTAAGGTGGTTGAGGGCGTTGCGAAGGGGATGGGGAGGTTTGGGTTGGGGAAGGAGGTTGAGGTATTTTTAGGATAATTCGGCATTTGCGATTTTACTTCTCCTATAATTTTTTTAATTCTGCTTTTGAAATTTCCAGTCTTTTCTGATTCTCCTCAATAGAATCATTGATATTTAGATATTTTTGGTAAATCATTTTCTTCAGTTTCAAACGCAATATATCAATGACATTCAAGACATCCTTAAAATCTTTAAATATCACAAATGATATTAGGGCAAAACCTACTAACCCTATTCCAGTCCAGTTTAGGAAATCTCCTAAAAAATCATCAAATCCTATTATCAAATATCCAACATAATAGTAAATTGCTAATAGAATGAGTAATATCGTTTTTAGAACAAAATACATTGTATTGAATGCTATAAGTTTCTTTCTTTCTAGTTCCTTTTTTCTATAAATAAGCTTTTCAAGTTTTCGACATTCATTTTCTAATAGAATTTTCTGTTCTTTGCTTGATAACTTTTGTGGTGGAGAATCCACCTTTGTAAATAAGTTTTCTTTAAAAATTTGTTCAATAATGAAAGATAGTAATAGTATTACCATTATCGCTATCACAACAAAAAGAACATTTTGTTCATTTTTCTCTTTGTTCATCGTTTATATAATTCGTATTTCGTTTTGGCATGGCAAAGTTAAGGAATAATTGAATTACACCTCCACCCCCATCTGCCTCAACGTCTCCTTTATTTTATCATCGTAATCCTGTTCGGTCATCTGCCCTTCGGTGGCGTCAATGGTGATGTTCAATTTCTGGAAATTACGTTGTAACAGGTTGAGCATACCTACCAGGCTTGAGGTTTTACCCATCGGGACATCAAACCGAAGATTTACCGATGTCATACTCGATACAGGAGGTCTCATATCAGGTAGTTCTTCTGAACCGGGGATTTCTTTGTCGTCAGGGTATGGACTTGTACCTGCCGGTTTGCCTGACGTTTGTCCCTGTTTTATATCCGATTGTTTTTCTCTTTCTTTCTGTTCCTTACAAACAGTCACTTCAATGATTACATAATCGTCATATTCCATAGGCGATATTTGTTCCCTGAAATATTTGCATATCAGTTCCAGCTTGACTTCTGTTAGTTGATTGACGGAAAGATTTAAAGTCGAGTCTTTATTGATTTCTTCATAAGCAAGGAATTTCTTTATATTGTTCTCAAAACGGGCTTTTTCAGTCTCGACAGGTACGAGCGAAAATATTGTATTGCGGTTAACACGGGGTGAACTGCCTTTTTTTTCTATCAGTTCCTTTATTATATGGTCGTTTCGCTCATTGAAAATCAATAGTTTAAAATCTTGTGTGTCGGGAACATCGTTAGTCGCTCTTGGCAAGTAATAGGACTTTAATTTGTTATTACCGATGTTTTCAGCAAATAGTTTTCTCTGTAATTCTTCAATACGGGCATGTTTTATATTGTCCATCTTCACATTGACAATACTGTATAAAGTAGGCTCTGTAGAAAATAAATATTTTTTACCTGTGTGTTTTAAATAAAACATGCAATTCTTTGATTCTTCAAGAACATCACTAATGACCGATGCAAGATTGTCAAATGTAGTAGAAACACGTTTGACTTCAGTAAGCGTGATGCCTGCTTCCATACCGCCGGTAAATGAATACAGGAAAATAGCGCGGGTCAATATGTTTAATAAGTTCCTGGCGTAAATCCTGAACAGTTAAATCAAAATCGGCAAGTGAAATATAAGGCAGTCCTTTTTCTTTAGCGGAATATATCACAAGAGCAAGCAAGCGAAGCACACCTCTTGTACGCTGAAAATCAGGGAAACTGCCCCAGCGATGATACAATATGTCAATTACTTCCGGTAAAAACGGATAGGATGCAAGAAAGCGTTTTCGGTATTCCGATGGCGGAATATCTGGCGGTAATAGCGAATTTTTCTCGATGTATTCAACAAATTCATTAACAATCTTTCCGGCTTCTTTATCATCAATCTTTTTAAATAACCTGCGCCTGATAATATAACTAACTTCATCGTCCTCGACCGGCGATTTTGGCGTATCCTTTCTGCCTGTAATGGTTTGCAGGTCTTTTACTATTTGCAGACCTTTTGGCGATCGGTCATAAGGATTGCTTGGCGTTGTGGTAAACACCAGGCAGGCATCGGGCATTGAACTGACAACATTTGTGAGAGTTTGCAAAAATGTCAGGGTCTGTGATGTTAATGTTTTCTTATTTCCTGTGTCTATTGCTTCCGCCTTGTTAAGATAAGGTATCAATTCATCGAGGAGAATCAGGACGGGGGAGTATGGCTCCAGGAGTTTTCTTATCTGGTCGCCTCCGGGAGGAACCGGCCCTTCAAATTCGTGTATTTTACCTGTTAGTTGCTTTTCCATTAAACCCCATAGCGTATCGAATTTTGAAATATTGGAACCCGACCAGATATCCTCACCGACAATGACAACCTTATTTGCTTTCCATTCGACCGCTTTATGATAAAGAGCTATGAGCGTATGTGTTTTTCCGCCACCAAAGGGCGTTTGTAAGTGTATAACCGGGTCGGCGATCTGTCCTTTCAGCCGTTTCTCAACAATCGAAAGCAGATTGCTCATCTCTTTGGTCAGGTGGGTTTTATTGAAAAATTCCTTGGAGTCTTTGTATTCTTCAGGGCATGATTTGGATTGGTTGAATACCTCCCAAAGATTGGCGGCATATATAGCCATTGTAAAACGTCCCTGCATAATGTCGTCGTGGGGGATTGCTATAGTTTCAAAACGTGCCATATTCCTTAATTTTAGTAATTACAAATTTAAAAACTTAAATCCAATTGTGAATCTTTTTTAACTTTTGTGGCTGATATTTCCGAACGGATACGTTCCTTACCTCCGAGAAAACCGTCGAGGAGTTTTTTCTCCTTGCTGTCGGGAGTAAGTTTTCCGAGCGATTCGGATACCGCCTGCGCAACACGGTAAAATACATCACTTTTACCAAAACCGGTTGCCGCAAGCAGTTGCATCATTTCGTCTTTTCTGCCCATTTCGTATAACAACAATGCCCGGTGCAATACATCAATCAATTCAAACGAATCTTCAACTTCTTCGATTTTACGGTTCTGAGGGCCAAGAACACGGATAAATTCCTTTTCTTTTTTAATAAATCCCTGCCTGCTCCATTCCTGCGACAGGTCAATACCAACGGAACGGGCAAGTTTGTTGGCTTCATCAAATTCTGCCTTTGCCTCACCGAAGCTGAAACGCCAGATAACATAAAATTTTGCAAGTTCGGATATTTCACCGGAAAAACCATTATGCAGAATTTGCTTTACAGTATATTGCATCACTATTTCTCTCACATCATCCAGCAGCACATCGGCACGTTTTACATTGCCTTCGTAATCCATTACTTTTTCATACTTGCCGAAAACCTCTATACCTGAGCCAATGGCAGCAATAAAAAAATCGGCGCCGGTGATGCCCTCTGCCCAAAGATTGTCTAATTTTTCTGATAAGTATTGTTTCAGTTCTTCTTTAACTTCGTTGTAAAAACCGGTAGGTTGGCGTTTCATTTTGCGGGCTACAATATAGATAGATGAAGAAAGTGCAGCTGAATCTTTTGCCCGAAGTCTAGCTTCCATCTCGGTTTTAATAGGCCATGCGCTTGTTATTATTAATCCTGAATCCAACAAAGAATTAATTAAAGTTTCCCATCCGGAAGTTGATTTATGAGCATAAACAATAATTGCTATTCCATTTTCTTTGAGAATACGATAAAATTCCCGGAAGGAATTCCTGAGTTTATCTTCAAAATATTTTTTTCCGGCTTCAAACCCTCCTTCTATATTTGAATAAGCAACTATTTCATTAGATTTTGGCGTTAATGGTGTCGAAAAAAGTTCAGGAAATAAATCGCCGATACTCCTTTTCAACCAAACATAAAAGAAATCCGAAAGATAAGAATAAGGTACATTGTCATAATACGGCGGGTCTGTGATTACTGCATCAAAGTTGTTGTCGGGATTTTGGAGTAAGGTGGCAGAGGATTGGGATACGTTTACGGGGATATTGTAAGTTGCAGAACAATGCTTGATGACTTTAAAATAATACTCCCAACCTGTTTCAAAGCTACCTGAAGAACTACTAAAGGGATTAGCCTCGGCATAATCCCAAAGCATTGGTAATGCTTGTCTTCCAAATAATTGTTTTATTGCTTCAGATGTATTTTCCCATCTTGCGAGTGTATTTGAAAAAGCGGCTGCCATATCAATCCCTAATGCCAAATAACTCACTACTGCCTTTGCATATTCTTTATTAACGCCGTCTGTTAATATCTTCTCATACACCTGCCTCACCTTTTCTACAAATGTAATAAGGCTCAGCTTTTGACGGGAGTCAAAAAGGTCGCCCCATTGAAGCATTCCATATCTTTGAACACGGAATCCGAGTGTTTCCTTTGGTGGTAATGCTTCATCCGGCACTGGGTCAATTCCACAATCAAGTATCAATTTTCCCCTTTTCTCCTTTAAATATTTTTCTGCATCTTCATAAATGTTTATATCATTTTTATCTGAAATTCTATACTTTTTACCGATCTGCCCCGGTTTGTGGAAAACAACGGCAACCATTTTTTGTCCTGATTTACCTATCTGAAATAATTTTCTTGTGGTTTTATCATCAATAACAAACCCACACACAGGACAGGTTACAACAGCCCGGGAAATAGTTCCATGTTCAGGATCAAAATCAAGGGGAATTTTATCATAGTTCGTACCAACAATACTAAATTGAACCTTGCCATTCTCAACATAGATATACAACGAAATTTTTTTTCTTTCTTTCTTTGCCAGCCAATATTGTCTCATCAATGGGATTTCAGCTTTACTTCCATCCTTTTCATCAGGATAAAATCTTTGAATTTCATTTTTGGCTTGTTCCAAAACCCAATTACTCCAATATTTGACATCTTCAAGTAATGGATTTACCATTTCTTCTTTTTCATATCCAGTAGGATGTTCATTGACAAATAAATCTTCTTTTTTTTCTTTTATTTTTGTAATTTCATTAAATGATAGTCTTTCTTTAAAATATTTAGATTTGGAAATAGGTTTTCCATATTTTTGCGGATATTCAAGAGTACATTTTTGAATAAAAACAGCTACTGGATTATAATCATTACTATATGTATCACAACCAAGCCGCAATGCTTCAAGAGGAATAGAGCCCCCACCGCCAAATGGATCAAACACTTTTGGAGGGATACCGCCATTTGCATCGAGTATCATTTTGCGGGCTTTTTCCAACATAGCTTCATTGTTGGAATTTTCCCATTTGGAAAGTTCTGCGATAAAATTCCTTATCTTTTGTTTTTCTTCTTCCTTTTCAGGGACAGGTATTAAAGCTGCAAAGTTAGTAGCCCTTGATGTTGCCAAAGGCCGTCTTGCCCACCAGATATGGAGAGTAGAGATATGTCCGTGACGGATATTTTTTTCACGAGCACCTTCTATGCTTACTTCTTTAATGGGGAATGTTTCTTCTATGAAGCGTTTGTTTTTCATATATATTTTGACAGTTCGTTTTCAATATCTTTAATACTTGTATCACGCAATTATGACCCCATGGAATTTTTGTAATAATTTGTGATATAATAAAATGAGAGTCGTTTTGCAATTGTCCAACAGGTTGTTGGACAAATTGATTTTTTACTGAATCAGGAAAATGTCCAACAACTTGTTGGACATTTTGATTTTTAATGGCATTATGTAATTGTTCCACAAGTTGTGGAATAATTTTATCTTTTATTGCACTCTGTAATTGTTCCACAAGTTGTGGAACAATTATATTATCCTGATTATAAAAGAGATATAGTTTTTGCATATAAAAAAGGTTTATCCTGGAAAAACCATTCATATAAGGAAATTCCTTGGATAAATTTTTTGAAAGTTGTTCTAACAATTTATCCCCCCATTTGGTAGAAAGTTGTTTTTCTGCTATCATTTTGCCCAAATCCCAGTATAAAGCAAGCAAGGTTTGGTTAACGGCAACAGCGGCTTTAATCTGCAAAGCTTTAACTTTTCCTTTTATTTCGGAAAGCCAGTTAAAATACTCCTGTTTATTAATACCTGTATTCATTAATTGAATTATTTATTCTATTTTTTATTTAAACCGGTCACAATTTGTGACCAGCTCAGATTTGTTTTTGACCTTTCTTTAATATTTCTTCTGAATCAATAATAAACCTTACTACTTCCTCTCTTTCGATTGCCAAAAGATTATCGGCAGGGTCGTTAATGATTATGAGTTCAGGATTTGTTGCTGCATTAAAAACTACATATAAATAATATTCGATAGTAAATCGGCGTGCCTTGAACATTTCGTTAACGGTCAAAGCGATAGCGCCTGTTTTAGCCCTTGTCTTTACTTCAATACGGCGTACATTGCCCTGTAAATCTTTTGAAAGAATATCATAGCCCAAATCTCTATCAGACACATCTTCGGGGATTCTGCCTTGTGAGCGCTCATATACCATTGCTTTATCCATCCCAATTTTTTCAATATCGGCATCGGATACCATTTCATCACTTACCACCTCGGAAGGAATTACACGGATGGCTCCTATAAATACAGGGTTTGAAATAGCAAGCGTTTTTTCAAGCCGGATTTCCTTTTTCAGCTTTTCTTTGCTTTGTTCATAGATACGTTTCTGTTCTTCTTTATTGCGTATAGGAAGCTCAACGCTTTCACCTTTGTCCTTGCGGTCATAAAGTAGTACCAGGTCATGATCCAGACGAAGAATAAGCTCATCAAGCGATCTCAGACCATATTTTTCTTTAATACCGGCCTGCCTGTCACGTTCTACCTGGAGTTCAGACTTGTATTCCATCAGCGATTTGAAAATACCTGGCAGCGCTTTATTTTTTATATCTTCAACATCTACAGGCGGTTCAGAGATAATGCCGGTTGCGCATAACTCCCATATCAACGATGCGCTGAAAGGAAGAATAGTCGAATTATTTCTGTCGTGATAGATTGCAAACAATCTCTTTCCTGCAACTTCATTTTTTCCGTCATTTATCCTGGCTTCATAATAAACAATTATTCCGTTATATTTATTGGAAGGATCGGTGAATACTGCGCCTTGTTTTATGGTATTATACAGTTCTTTTTCTATCCATTGCATTACGGCTTCAAATAAAGGATGTCCGAATGAGAGAAATTCGCTGTCGGATTCGGATTGGGCTTTTTGTTTGTCGAAAGAGGTTTTCTTATATTTAACCTGGATTGTGCCGAATTTCTTTTTAAAGTTAATATCGTTTGCAATTGTCCTGATTGCGAATGGCACTGAGTCAACGGATACAAATCCGTCGTCACGAAAGGTAATTTGTCCGCCGGCTTTTTCATACGCCTTTTTGAAAAACGCTTCCGTATATTCGGGAATCAGCCTGTATTCACGGGCTTTATCGTTAAGTTCCTTAATCTGTGTATAATCAATAAACCGTGTAGCGAGTGTATCGCCAAGATTCTCTTTTACCTTTTGAATATATTCTTTGTCTATTTTTATATCAATCTCTTTGAGAATATCTTCCTTATTACGGGCGTTCATGGAAGCGTCAAGTAAAAGTTGCGCAAGGCTTTTGCCAATAAAAACATCGCTGATAACATCGAATACCTTGTCGCTGCCCATTGCCTGCTTTATTTCATTGAGCTTTTCAAATATCCTGTACATTACTTCTCCTTCACGGGTATCTTTTGCTACTAAATTATAAATGAACACTTCTTTTGTCTGTCCGTACCGGTGGATACGTCCCATACGCTGTTCAAGGCGGTTGGGATTCCATGGAATATCATAATTAATCATCAGGTGGCAGAACTGGAGATTTATACCTTCTCCGGCAGCTTCAGTCGCTATTAAAACACGGATGGAATCGTTTTTAAAGCTTTTTTCCGCATCAATACGAGCTTCAAGTTTCATTCCCCCATGAATAGTGACAGCCGTATATTTCCATGTATTTGTAATTCTCTTGTAAAGATATTCAAGGGTATCCCGTGATTCGGTAAATATGATAATTTTCTGCTCCGGAAATTTTTCATCTAATAAATCAAGCGTATTTTTTAGCTCACGTAATTTTATTTCTTCAAGATTATCAATGATTTTTTTTGCCGCATCATATAATTCATTCAGGGTAGCTATTTCTTTTTCAAGTTCAGCACGATTTTCAGAAGCGCTGAGCGACAGGATTTCGTCCTCCTCTTCCCAACGTTGGTCTTCTGACAAGTCTTCTATCTCATCGAAATCAAATATTTTATTTGTGACCGGGACATTTGCAGAATCAACTTTTTTCAGCAGTTCCATCAGTTTATTCCTTCGGCGGTCAAGCGAACAAAGCAAAGCATAAGTGCTGGATGCAAACCTGCGTTGCAGAATGACCAAAGCAAAAGCCACATTCCGTTTTTTATCTTTTGTCAGCGCTTTATTGTACTGTGTTGTGACATATTCAGACAGTTGGTTATAAAGAATTTTTTTTTTTTTTTTTTT
>JACQWN010000470.1 GCA_016209245.1 Bacteroidia bacterium | reverse complement strand
GCCTTGGGCAAGCGTTAATTTCAACTCTCTTTCACACGATTCAAGCTCTAGATCAAGCGCCGAAGCCCATTCAACATAAGCAAACGCTTTAGTTGTATCGTTGGCTATTGACGGTGTACCGCTGCTATTTTCCAGCTTCAGCAACTGAAAGCGGTAGTGACATGTATTAAATGGCGAGGACCATGTAAAACGGTAACGGTTGCCTCCAATTTGCTGATATGACAGATTATTTACCGATGGGTCATTAAATGGCGGGTCAATTCTGTAATTATTAATTACATCAACTTTAAGCCGGATTTTATTCTGAACGAAAAGATCTGAACTATAGCCTTCAAATTTTAGCCTGATATTGGCATGTACCGGTAGCAATCCCTCAATTAAAATGCATGTTTCGGGTTTTTTTTCATTTATTGAAAGGGTGTATTCTTTCTGGGAAAAAAATTCATCTGTTTCATAATCATAGAATCCGCAGGTTAGCTTGTTTATATGGGCATCGAACGGAGCAGTGCCGAATTCATAATCTTCTCCGGTGTCAAACGTTATCATAATATTCATTTTATAGAGCCGTTGCCAGCCCTCGGCAAGGGGTAATTCGCCGCCGATTGGGAAGATTTGCAGTGCCGGCGATGACAGTTGGGCATGACCATAGATATGTGTTACAGTGTCAACGAGCTGTGACTGTGCATTAAAATAATGGCATGTTAATAAAATAGCAAATGTTGAAATTGAAAATAGTTTCATAATAATATTATTTTATAATTATTAATCTCTTGCGATTGTCTTGATACGATTGCTGCGCAATCACTCGACAACCGCTAGAATGTGGTTTCCGAGTGTCTGCGAAGCAGATGTATCGAGGCAACCAATGCTAATCGTATATTATTTCTTAAACTCTAATGCAACAAAACAATATTTATCTTTCCTTCTGGCGTACAATACCATATCGTCATTATCTTTAACAAGACTCATCTTCGGACATGTAAGCAATCCATCAATTTCGTCAAGACAATATACTATCTCCTTTGTCTGAAAGCCTTCATTGTCAAGTTTAACTGCATAGACGCATGTTGCAGATTTTTTTGTATTCATAGTGGTCACCTTCACGAAAGGTTTATTTATTTCATATTCAATATCGTTAAGCTGACTGTTATATACAAAATATAAATTGCCGCTGTGATTAGTATAACCATAAGAAAGATATAACGGTACATCAAGACTATTACCGGCTATCTGACTTTTATATATGGTACGCGTCCATTGATAAGTAATATTTTCATCTATGGAATAAGAATTAATATATATGGTATCGCTTATGAAATATGCTTGTGGTCTTATTTTTTCATTACCATATATACCATCATGCAACAACTGTCCTCTTACTTCATTATCCATATCCATGGTCATATAAAACCGTTCACCGAAAGTATATATATATTTATCGGTTATGACCATATCGGTGAGTTTAAATTCTTTGTCCCAGCCCGATTCATGAAAAACTGGTTCATATAAAATATTTTCACTAGTATTTATACCGACAATGTAAGCTCCATATTTAGTAATTGTTTTATTTGGTTTTTGAGGATTGACCGACGCTTCAAAATGAACTCCACAAGTAAAATAAACCATTTCTCCTTTCCATCTTGCAATATACGTGTCAGAAAATTTATCTTTAAGGTCAATAGCGTAAGATGATACTTTTTGTCCTTTTTCTTTTGTTGTATAAAGCCTGTAGTAATAATCCTGCTGATCTTTTTGATATGTTCCTTTTTTCTTTTGTATTTTCGCAATAATAAGTCCATTACCTTCGTCTGACATTTTATAAGATTCGGGGATGATTTTAATAGATTCATCGTCGGCGGTCAGGTGCTTTCTGAACTCGTTGTTTTCAATCTTACAATCCCATTGTTGTTCAAGAGAAGAGTTATATACTACAAGGTGGCATGAACTGTTTTCTTTATCCTGTCCCGGTATTCTATAGAAAAAATACACCATTGTTCCGTTTGAGACAACACCGAATTGTTCCCAAAGGCTACCGCTGGTGTTACTTTCAGAAAACAGCAGTTGTTTTGGTTCATGCGTGAGGTCTTTATTGACCTTTTGCGTATAAAAGTCATATCGCTTAGCCCCTTCATTATTAAGAATAGTAAGGATATAAAAACAATTAACCGTCTTTAACAGACCTTTGAACCATATTTTACCGCTCCCTGACTTGATATTAATCTTTACAGATTTATCTTCCGTCATATCGGCTTTATATGCTGTAAGAAATAAACCATCATCTTTTCGCCTGACAGAAATAAACCCCTCATCAGATTCAATTAAGTGCTTAAATTCCGGTCCATTGGGTTTGTCGAAAACAACGCTCTTTCTCTGTTCAACAAAGGAATCCTGAGAATAAGCCCCGGATGCAAATAAAATACATCCAGATAATAAGGTTAAATAAATAGTTTTTTTCATAATCTTTAAGTTTTAAGTTTTTATAATTTTAAAATGTTAATTATTATTCACAACAGAGAACACAGAGTTGCACAGAGATTATTCTTTCTTTGCGTCTTTGCTCCTCTGGATTTAATTTCACAATTTTCTGAAATCTGAGATTTTATAATTAATAAATTTGTCCTTAATTTTTCCGTTCGTATAAATATATTCCAATGGTTTTTGAAAATTTTTATTATTAATAAAGTTAAATTTTTCAATAAAGTACGATGTACTTTTGAGATTATAATCATCTGAAAATTCTGTATGCATTGAGTACAAGGCAAAATCGTCTTTTCCGATTTCAAATGTCAGCTCTTTAGCCATAAATTCTTTAATAGCATCTTTTTTTAATTTCAGAGTAATTTTATATATATCTTTTTTATTACTTTGAGCAATTGTGCCGTTCTCGATATTATTAAAAAGTTGAGCATTAAAATTGATATATTTTGATTTGATACTATTTGCTGCCGAAGTATCGGAATCTGAAATCACGATTGTCTTTGATTTATGGTAGATGCTGACAATAGTATTCATGTCGGCGTGATATTCAAATTCATTAGTGACGGAGTTGATAAAATCTTTACCTGCCTGGTGAAAAAGTTTGCTTTCATGTTTATTTCCATATCTGTCAATGCTTACAATTCTCATATTTGATTCGATAACAGTGTTATTTTTGATTTCCGTGTTAAGATATTTGTCATAAGATTTTTTTACAATGCTGATAGCCTCGCTTGCTGGTTGTCCAACGAGTTGTTTACAAAACAGGATACATAATATTACTACTATTTGCATGTTTCCTGCATTTTTCATTTTCATATATTCCTGACGACATATTTTAAAAAATATACGTAATCCTTTAATTCTAAAAATCATGGTCAGATGTTTTACTTCATTATTCGTTCTTCATTGTTCATTGTTCATTATTCGTTCTTCGATATTCGTTCTTCGATAGCTAATCCTACGAATTACGAATAGAACAAATTACGAATGTATTGTATGCTTCTATTTACTTGTCTGCTTTGCGTCGCTGTTCCATTCTGCTTCTAATAGCTTTTGTGCCTGCGACGCTATATTCACGCCTTTCTTTTACCCCGCCATGAATGGCAGGGCTACAAATATTTCGCTCCGATGGAGCTACGATTCTTTGCATATTTTCTGCAATTTTCATAATTTTATATCCTTTGCAACATATATCAAAAAATGCTGGCAATCAATTAATCCTGTAAATGCTGGTTCAGACATCCTGGTTCAGACATTTTCGTTTTATAGACTGCTTCTTTCAACTTTGTATCCATTGTTATATTCCGCTTCCTGCAATGTCTTTACTCCTCTGACAGTTTCCTTTTGCTTGCGAACCAATTGACCTTTGGCATCATACTGATAAAACAAGCCAAAATGCTGAGCATCGAAGCTGGTTATTAATTTATGAGTATTGACATCATATACATAAGTATTTACTTGAGCATCGGAAGGCTGAATTCTAATATCATCAATTATTAAGCTATTATTATTATGCTCTATACCAATAGATACCTCATTACCTGAAACATTTGTTTTTAATGTTCCTTCATATAATCTCCAATAGCCGATTTTTGCCGACTGCTTCATTTGCAGAGAAGCTACATAATCACCATCTTCTGAAATCATGAGATTTGGCGGCTCTATATTATTATTTAAACTATAAACCCAAACCATGCAATTAAATCCTTTGGTTTCAAGCAATGAAAAATCAGAAGAAGGAATCGTGAGCAATTTAAAAAACTGATGTGGTGCAAGATTAAAGGAACTGCTTCCGGAGTGTGAAATATCGTTATTTATGCTTCCGTTTGCATATAAAAGGCCATCCTCAAAATAGGTATTGCTGCCGTATTGATATTGATTCTCGAAACTTTCAAAAAGACATAAATGGTAAGGACAATTGGCTGCAACCAAATATGGCAATGCCTGATGATAACCAAATTTAGCTGCCGATTTGATATGAAGAATATTTTCTTCTTCAAGAGCATTTCCGTTCGGAGAATATTTATTTATTTGTACCGATTTCAGCCATTTTTCAGGATTGTTTGCGGAAGGATATTCCCAATTGAAAAGAACAAGGTCAAATAATCCGGTTGTATAGTTCTTCATATTTTGATCTGATATAACTCCGGTTGCGTCCTTATTATAAATATAGGCTGCATTTTGCCGGCATTTTCCTCTGACGCCTTTTTCAAAATTATTAAATGCATTAGTTTGAGAATAACCGGGATATATAGCTGCATTATAAGGCCAATAATCGGAATAAGTATTTGCGCCGGCTGATAAGATATTGCTTATTGCAACGGTTCGGGGTATAATATTTGACATTGTTAAACAAGGGATTTCCTGGGGATTAGCCGGATTGTTTACAGAGTAATATACAATTTGTCCCGTATTTTCATCAACCTGAAATTGCCCGGTTCCAGTACCACCTAAAAATAAATCAGGCTCAAAGAGAATGTTACTGCACAGAATTTCGTTATTATTTTTTATAGTAATTGATTTCGTATTATCAACAATGTCAACGACAATAAATGATTGGAGCGGATAGGAAAGCAAGGTATCAAGCCCGCTGATGCTGGAAATTTGAACCGAATTAGAAGAATTTAGCGTATTTGCCAGAGCTAACATTGGTGAACCGGATATAGTAATTTCATCTATGCTTAATTGCGGAATCTGATGCCCATATATTGCTATATTATCCGCCGGTAAATTCAATTGGTTCGTACATCCACTGCGTATGACTCTGACATCAACATCCAGTCCGTTAAGCAAGGCAAGATTATTACCGGTTGCAGAATAATAAGTTTCAGCAAGCTTGTAACAATTTCCATAAACATTTGCAATATGACATAATGCTGTTGTATCAGGGAAATCAACCGCTTTTATCTCGACCAAATCTCCAACTCCAAGCCCTGTGCAATACTTAGGTAAATCGTTTTGATTTAAAGAAGATATATTCAAATAGTATTTATTATTGACATTTGTAATAAACAATTTCCGTTCGGGTGTGCTGGTGAGAATTAATTTTTCATTAGTAGCCGCCTGTCGCATTTGGTCATAATAATAGCTTGCAGGAATATTAATGTTCAGAATATCGCCATCATGTTCCACGCCGGCAATTTCAAGAGCATGATGACCATCGTTTGTCAGTGTAATGATGGGTTTTCCTGAATATTTGTCGAATGCTACATTTTCAGAAACAAGACGCATATTGTCTCTTACGCTTATGATTTTTTTCTGAATTACAGGATAAGTGATGTATGTGGTTTTGGTATAGCTTTTCATTTCAGATAAAGACTGACTGCCAGAACATGCAAATCCGAATTGAGGTCCGATAAACTCCACAGGCGGAATATAACCGACTGCAACATCAAATTCAAACGTTGTGCTGATACCTGTTTCACCGACAAAGCGGGATTCCCTGATAATTTCCGTTTCTTTGCCAAGCTTTTTCAACGGAAGATCATCCCAATCGTTGATTGTTTCAAGCTGGTCAAGGTTGTCAAGCACAGGTATGCCTTTTACGGGGTCATAATATTCGATGGATTCCTGTGAGATAACTGAGCTGCCTGTCACATCTTCACCACTAATGGAATTAAATACATAATTTCCGGAATAAGCTGTAGTTGATTTAATTTGTCCGTGCATATTAAGCTCTTTAATCAGAAAGCTTTGCCATGCTTCATATTCGCTCATATTGAAGCTGGCGAGTCCAATTGATAAAGGCAGATTATACATATAGGGGTTAAGTACACTATAGTCAACCGATAACGGATAATCTTTAACGGTATGAAATTCTTATAGGTCCTTCCAGTTGCTTTTTATCCCTTCCTGAAATAAGCTTGCTACAAAGAGTTTGTTCGCCTCGTTCAATTATATTGACCAAAGCGTTTTCTTCCCGCATAGCTGAAGGTTCATTTGTTGTGACGCCGCTGCTTCGCCATTTATTAAGCGCTTTATCATAAAATCTGTAATTATATTCATTACCGTACAATGAAGGCTTACCTCCTGAAATTCCATTGTCAAACATCAGCAAACGTTTGACACGCAATCCTCCTCCCCGCTTGTCTGTTACCATTGGTATTCTGAAATAGGATAATTCCGGATTTATTTTCATGCAAATTTCAGAAGAAGAAGGAGGTTCAAAATTGTTGAGAAAATCCAAAAATCTGTATCCAATCGCCAATGGGTTATTGTCAGAAAAAATATTATATGATATATCATTGTTTTCCGCAGTTCTGCCAAAACAATTAGCTTTATAATAGTCGAGACAAACCTGTCCGGGAATATAATACCCGGCATTATTATCAGGTGCGCCAATTTTTATTTTTAAAATATCCGATTCGACATAAGCGGATTCGACGAATGCATAACCTGATAAATATTCCGATAATTTGTTGTCGAGCACAGGGGTTGCATTACCGATTAACTTATAGAGGAATTTGAAGAAAATACGTTTTTTATAATTACCATAAAGTTCGTTAATAAGGTCGGCTATTTCCTGTTTTACATTGTTATCAATAATGTTCAGGTCATATTCCACATCCAGAGAAAAGACAGTGGATGTATTGCTATAATCGTTACCGGTAAGCCGGACAAGGGCATGGGCGTATTTATCCTGAACATAGCAATAATCATCCTGTTCGTATTGTACATGAATTTCGCCGCCCGATGGCAGCTTGATATATTTTAATTGCCATGCAGCCGGATCGAAATCGGAGGATAGTTGCTGACCCTGGAAAGGCCAAAACTGCATATTTATATATCTCGCCTGCCCGTTTGGCTGATAATTGCTCCATGCGTCAAGAATATATTTACTGTATGAAGGCATTTCATTCAAACCACTTCCATAGTTTTCTAATGCGTCATATTTCCCGTCGGGATAATCGGTATTGGGATATTGATAGTAAAATTCATAAGGGCTGAGCCATGCATCATAAATACCGTTATATTCGAACCAAACTTTTTCAAGTGTAAGCTTTCCGTCATTATTAATACTATTTGGTAATCCGGGAAATGCATCGTAATTATAGCTGAATTTAACAGTTTTGAGCAGCTTGTCGCCCGTAGCATTTTTAGCAAATAATCCGATACTGTCGAGCTTATGCAAAGGTTTACCGCCTGTTGCCGTTGGGTCGGTGTCATCATCACCGTTTATGCTTGCTGAATATCCGTCGTCTCTTTCGGAAGTATAAAAAACGGCATAGTGTGTCTTAGTAATAATAGAATCGAGGTAATATGTTTCTTTCTCGCCCTGGCTTACCGAACACAAATCGTCAACATCCCTTGATAATTCATTACGGTTAAAATACATTCCGGTGTAAGGAATTCGCCATTTATACCAGGATGTATCACTGGAATTTTCTTTGACTTTATTATTGCTTCCATAAAGGCGTTTATATACAAAACGTGTATATCCTCCAAAATCGTCTGTGGTGGGGCCATCATTAAGGCGGTCAATATAATCTGACGTATTTATTGAAGTTAATAAATAGGATGTAGTATAAGGATTAGAGCGGTATTCGCCGATTTTTGATTCCTGTTCTCCGTCTGTTTCACAATATTTGATATATGTATCACCGGTTCCGCCTGAGATGGAATAGCTCATGTTCAATTCCTCACGGGAATATACAGGAAGCCCATAAGTATAACACATACCATCTTCGTTGAGTATAGAAAACTCCCCTACCTGATCAGCCAATGCTTCTTCGCTTCTGTTGATAAAGTCAGATACAGCATTATCCTTGCAATACGAATAATAACATATATCATTTAATTCAGTCGCCATATTTTTATTCAGATTGTATCCGATATATGAGGACCTTCCAGATCTGTAATCACCAGCAAGATTAACAGAGCCCCCAGTTGGTTCTAATATATTTTCATTTCCATATTCAAGAGTTCCGCCACGGTCATTATTAAATCTGAAAAAAACCGGTTCATCAATTTTTGTATCATCAGGGTTGGAAAAGGAGCTTTGGTAAGCAGACATTCCTTTCATCCATAATAAGTTGTAACCGATAGTTGAATTAGCGCCACCGCCGAAACAAAACCCAAGGTCAACACCTATGCCCTGGGCATATAAGAATGTATTGCTATAAGTGGTATTAGGTCTGAAATATTCGCTCGTCGCATGATGCAGCCGGAAGCCACCGGAAAGGCTTTCTCCGGTAACAATATATTGGTCATTATCTGAAGCGGGAAGGCCAATAAAAACATCTCTTTTATTAAAATTTGTAGCTTTTTCAAAATGATAATCCATAACATCTCCGCTGGCATTTGACGAATACATATAACCGAATACAGGTTTATCAGCAACGGCTTGATTAGTCTGATAATTATAATTTCCGGATAATTCTGCAGAAAGTCCAACTTCGGCAGGTGGAGGATTTTGTGTAAGTTCTAATGTAAAGTCTATTGAAAGACCTGTGAATTTATTCATGCTTGTCGGTTTCGCTTCTTCACCAAGTGACATTATTCCATATTTGCTTCCCGCCATTGCCTTTATATCAAGATGTGGAGCAGTCAAAGACGGTGTTCTGTTAACAACTTTTTTCATGCTTTGTGCGGCTTTGAGGTCTTTATCCTGTACCATTTCCCTTAACGATTTATCTTTTTCCGATTGCTCATCTTTTGTTTGTTCAAGCAGACCTGCAGGATTTATCTGCCAGGAAAAGCTGCCTTCGCCATCGCTATATGTATAGCCCAAAGAACCGATGCCTCTATTTCCAAAATACGTGCTTACTACATATCCCATGCCTTTGTAATTGTTGTACCTGAGTGTACCATTAGTGCCAAAAGACCAGCTATATATTTCTGCGGCTGTTCCGGTTCCGGCGCAAATTGTTTTGTTTGGTCTTGTTTTATTCCAAAATTCTGATTCAAGACCATTCCAGTCGTCAGGGATGCCTTTTTTGCACCTGTTAATGGCACCCGGGTTAAGTGTCCATCCATAGCCTACCCATGATGCTTCTTCTTCAGGGGAAGCACCGGTGTGATAAGATAATGACATGGCATACCCGCCTCCATCAGGACCTGGAATCTGAAGGATAGGTAAATTATAGGTAAAATCGCCTGTAAATTCATTGACCATATTTGTCGTAGCCACAGGCTCAAAACTTGAAAATTCGGGGGAAGAAGGACCGCCCGTTAATGCGAATACATGATACGGTAATACGGTATCAATAAAGATGTTCAACGCTGTAAAAACAGCAGCGAATTTCATCAAAATGCTATACTTTTTCATCTGTTATTAATATTGTTAAAAAAATTTTTTTATTAATTTGTTGGGTAAACACTGATCCCGCATGTGCGGGACTGTCAGGTTTATATGAGTGTTTCATAATTATTAAATTTGTAAATTTGTAATTGAAGGGATATTATTAAAATCATCCCCGTTAAATACAAAATGATTAATTCCCATTCCGAATATTCTATCGTCAAACACAAAATCAATTTTTGTATTGTTGAAAAAATTTTTATCTCCGGTTTCCACAGGTGCGAAAACAAATAAAATATCACTACCAGGTTTCAGACTGTTGATACATTCAAGCGTTGAAAGAACAGGCAGATATTCTTTGTTTCCAATCCATAGTGTTACCATTTGTTCAATATTAAAGCTCAAATCATAAATCCGTTGCTTATAATTTTTATAATCGCTTATTCCGGCAAATGTGATATTGGAATAGTTTCCATTTATAGTATCAGGGCCAATGCTAAGCATGAAAACAATTTGATTTTTATAAACGGATAAAAGCGAATCATAATTCATAGTTGAAAGATTTTCCTTGTGATTTCTCAGAACTCCAAAAGCAGGAGGGAGGTATTTGACAGTCATTGTCAAACTGTTAATATTTTTCTTTCTGACAAGCCCGTTTTCCGGGTTTTCGAGATAAAGATAGAAATCGGCCGATGTCAGTTTATCACTTGAGCAAGCAAATAAAAGCGCTGATGATATAATTGTACTAGCCAATATTGTTTTAAGCATCATTTTTATTTATATTTATTATTGATACTACTCATGTGCTTTTTATTTCACGCCAAGACGCAGACGTCGTCTGCCGTAGCTGACTATGTCTGTCGAAGGCAGAGAGCGCAGAGCAATTAAAACTTATTTACAATTCTTACTATTCCATCTTTAACAAGATTAACATTAACATGAACATTAACATTAACATTAACATAACAAGATTAACATTAACATTAACATTAACATTAACATTAACATTAACATTAACATTAACATTAACATTAACATTAACATTAACATTAACATTAACATTAAAACCGACTTTTATATTTGTTAGTTTTAAATATGTTAGCAATATTTTGTGATGTTATGGGCTTTTATTTTATTTGAGAAAAATATTTGTCAGTATTTATAATATAAATATCAATTTCTTCCCATTTTTCAAAATTATTAACATTTTCAATTACTGTATTAATAGCAGAAACTGATAATTTTTCTAACATAAGAGTCCAAAAAATCAAAATAGTATATCTTTTATTAGGTTTAATATGTATTTCCGGATAAATATTAGAATAGTCCATTAATTCTATTCCTAATGTATCTATATTGACTGCTGAATTTGGTAAAAAAGAAGAAAATCGCATATCTGTATTCCAATCAATGCTTGTAATCCCACCTTTTGCATAACAATTTGCATGAAATGATTTTAAATAATTGTCTTCAAAGTATAATATTTGAATAGGTTGTCCAAAATCATTTTTTTGTTTTTCTGTGTGTCCTAAATTTATTATCTTTTTAAAATCAACTTCATTACTAATAATTTTATTATAACCATCTATTTTTATCTTTGAAACAAAATTTTTGTAATCTTTTTCACTAAAACTATCAAGTTGATTTACACCATACATTTTAGATAATAAAACAGAACAACTTGGTATAATTAAAAGAAATGCCACAAATGATAAAGCTAGTATTATCTTTTGTTTAATGTCGATTTTCGCTTTCACATTCTCGACTTTTGGTGGTCAGCCATTTCTTAACCATTATGTTTTATAATTGCCCATAACGGACTTTTTATACTAATCATCAAATATGCCATATTCTTGTGTGTGAATGCAACATAACTGCCTTTTTTAAGTCCGCTTTAGCGGACTAGTTAATATTTCGTTTTTTACATTAATCACCTTGATAAATCAGGGTGTTAATCTGATTAACCAATGTAGTATTAGTTACTTATATTTTTCATTCAGTTCATTTAATATAGTTTCGGTTAAATCAATAGTTTCTTCTCCATACAGAACAGAGCCTTCGGAAGTAGTGCCAAAAATTATTTTATAGCCGTACTGTTGTCCATATTGTTGCACAAAGCTGTTAATCTGGTTTAATACGCCTTCCATTAGCCGTTTTTCATCTTCTTTAGCTTTTTGTTGTACATTTTGATTGTAACCACTGATATTCTGCTCCTGGAATGCAAGAAGATTACGCCGTTCTTTTTTTTCATTATCGGTTAGCTTGTTGTAGTCAAGCTGGAACTGATGCAAAGTTTCCTCGTAGTCTTTTTGCAAAGTATCGAGTTTGCCCTTCCAGACAGCGCTTTGAATATTAAATTTGTTCTGCACTTCTTTTGTTCCTGAATAACTATAAACCAATTCGGATGAACGGACAAAACCGATTTTATAATTATTTTCGAAGATAAACCAAATTGTCACGCTCAGATTGGCTATCAAGAATGTAACTATTGTAAGTAATCCTATTAATAATATTTTATTGCTCATATTATCTTTCAATTAAAAATTGTCCGTAAAAAGCAACTCCGTCAGCATCTAATTCATATTTATATGAACCTTCCGGAACCGGTAAACCACTGAAATAATCAAAGCCATTCCATTGAAAATTCTTATCAACAGTGGCAAACACCAGATTATCATATCTGTCATATATTTTTAATTCATAAAGAATGACATTTTCGATTCCCTGTATAATTAATTTATCATAATTTCCATCTCCATTTGGGGTCATTAAAAGTCCGTATTCAAGAGCAAGTGATATACCAGGTGTTTTGTCGGTTGGTTCCGAAAAAGCCTGATTATAAATTGTCAGAATATTTTGAGCGGAAGAAAAATATTCCTGATTAAAAGAAAACCGCATTTGCTGCTGGTTAATATATTCAATGTTTGTCAATGTATATGTATCG
>JACQWN010000147.1 GCA_016209245.1 Bacteroidia bacterium | reverse complement strand
TTTCTCCTCTAAAAAGTTGCATTAATTACTTGAATTTAGAAGTACAAATATAATAATTTTTCTAAATGTCTGATAATAAATCATAAAATATTTTAGATGAAAATTTTATAAATCAACTATGATTTTCATAATTTGATTTTTTTGCTTTGTCCTGATATTCAAAAGATACATACCGGTTGCAACATCGCTTAAATTAACCGAGCCTGGAAATTCTGATATTTTTGGATAATATTTTGAATAAATATTTTGTCCGTGAATATTTGAAATTTCAATAAAAATATCTGATTCTATTTGATTTTGAATATAAAAACTAATATAGAGAATATTCCTGAATGGATTTGGAAAAACTTTTATTGGCGATTCGTTGTCACTTAGTTTGACAATTTTAACAGGGTAATCAACGAACAGTGAATCGGTCAAGATACATCCATTTTCTGTAATTGTAACATAATACCAGCCGAAAGAAGATACGGAAAAATATTCATCGGTGCTGCCATCCTGCCAGAGGTAAGAATCGAAACCGGCACCGGGGCTGAGAATGATTGTATCAGGTTGTGAAGTAAAAATCGTATCCTCTGTGAAATTACTTTGAATAGAAATGATGGTAGCTGTGACAGGGACACACTGACTGATACAGGATTCGGCCTGTACTTCCCAATCATAAAAGTAATAGTAATAATTGTAGGGATTTGTACTTGCACTGCTCCATTTTATGCTGATTTGACCGGGTATTTCATAAGGATAGGAAACACCTGCGTTATTACGGTAAAGATTTGGCGATTCAAGTCCAACAAGCTGCAAGTTATCGGCTACAGGGATGTTAAAATTAAGGGTAACACGGCTTTCACCGTCAGGAACATATACATCAAGGTATTGGATAATGTTAAAAGAACTATCCCTCAAAGCTATCTGACGGTTCCCTGCACCACCGGCATACACTTTTACAGAAATTAGAGTCATAGGTGTAAAGCAATCGAAAACAAGGTAATGGATATATGAGGGATTTCCAAAATATCCGCCACCGCCTGAATTATCAGGTTTTCCAGTATATTGAACAGAATAAGTAATATTATTTGAAACATAATAAATTGTAGTAGTATCGAGAAAAGGGGTATTGAAAACCGTACCTGTATAAATAAGATTTCCATCGCTGGGAGAATCATACCATAAAAGCTCGCCTGAACCGGAAGCGGAAAGGATTGCTGAACCGGCACCGCAGCTTGTATCGCCTACCACTACCGGATTGTCTGGTAAATTAACTGAAATATAATCAATTATTTGTAATGTATCTGAACCATAGATATTAGTGGCTAAAAGCATAACAGTATAGCTTCCGGATGAAGAATAAATATGTATAGGATGTTGCAGGGCTGAAGTATCACCATCGCCAAAATTCCATAACCATTGTGAAGGCCCGTTAATTGAAAGGTCAGTAAAATTTACTTGTCCGGTGCATGTGCTTTGAACATCTGCCTGAAAGTTTGCTACAGGCGGACTTTCAGGATAAATACATTGCCAGTTGGCTATAAATCCAGGCCTGGTCACTGCCTGATCGGTAAATTGACGCAAAGTGATCTGTCCGGCAGTGGATATAATGGTTCCTCCATTTGGAAGTGAAACCCCAGTATATCCACCTATTAAAGGACTGTATATGTCAGGTCCGTCATATATAAATAAGCTATCCCAATCCTGTTCATAATCGAACATGATAAAAGTCAGAATAATTTGGTTGGCACTGACAGGTGCAATAGTTGTTACAGAATTAGTCATATCCTGATAATTATCATTTCCGCCGCTGTCATAAAGAATTCCAGAACAATCGGAAATAGTTAAATTCCCTGACGATGGCATTATGGCTATGCAGGGATTTGCTGTATTGATGCTGATAAAATCAGCTTTAATTATTGTATCAATGCCACACGTGCCGCCATCAGCAATTAAGGTAACATCAAAATTTCCAAAAGAGCTGTAGCTGTGAGTAGGTGAAATTACAGTGCTTGTCGTACCATCGCCGAAATCCCAATAAAAGCTCATGCCATTGATGCTTTGGTTTTGGAAATTAATAATAGCAGGCGGGCTGCAATTAGTAGTAAAATCGGCAGTGAAATCGCTGAATACATAAGGGACATAAGCATTGCCCACGCCAACAGCAAACCATGCATTGGTAACTGTTTCAACTTCGGGCGAACAGGCGCCGAAAAGGTCAATTGCTGAGATTATCGAATAAAAACGGGTGTCAGCATAGTCGGAGGTATTAGTCAAATATACGGAGAGTGTACGGTATGTGATTGTTTCTGCCTTATTCATGCCTATTGAATTAACGGTGTAAGCATCGCCGTTATCATTTGTTCCACTGCCACCTTCCGATACAAGATAAAACCAATGGCTTATAACAGTAGAGTTTTGATGCTGCTCTCCAAACGAATCCCAATAATCTCCCAAATAAGTATCGGGATTTTCAGTAGCATTTGGATTTGCTATATCTCTTATAAAAAAACCGAGATCTTCACCCATAGTCCAGTTTGCCTGTGACGGTTTTGCAAAAAACTCAACTGAGACGCCAAAAATATCGCTAAATCCCTCGTTTAATGCACCCGACTCATCAGTTGTATAATTAAGATTTGCGGTATATTCTGTTACTCCATGCGTAAATTCATGCGAGCAAACATCAAGAACGCAGAAAGGACTGCCCTCGCCATCGCCATAAGTCATACTTTGTCCGTCCCAGAATGCATTGGAGTAATTCACATCAAAATGAATATAGCTCAGTAATTTCATTCCGTTATTGTCAATGCTGTTCCTGTTGTGCATTGTAAAATAATAATCATAAGTCATTTCAGCGCCCCAATGGGCGTCTGTAGCGGCTTCATCATACTGTGCATTTACATTATTCCAATAATTATCATCATCGGTAAAATCAACGGCAGAGCCATAGTCAGTACCGGTTTGCATGTTGTATGTTTCAATTCCGTCTCCCCTGCCGGCTTCACGAAGACGGTATGTGCCGCTGTAGCTGTCAGCAATAATATTTTGCGTACCGCTATATTTTGTCTCGGCTACTCCCGGTTCATCTGCAAAATGTAATCTGTCGAGAATCAGCTCTACTGCACCGGTTTCACAGTTAATAAAATAATCGGCATAAGATAATGGCTTTGCTGCATAAATTGAAAAGCGATATGCATATATCCAAGTTTTATAGTCATTTTGGGGGATTAATACTTTTTTCCCGGCAGGGTAATAAGTAGCTTCCGGATTACCTGATACCTTCTTTAAAAAAACCTCTTCCTGCGCCGATTCCCATTTATATTTTTCCGCCTTAATATTGGCTAAGGCATTTTCCCGTGCCTGATCAATGGTCAAATTTATTGTATTAACCGATTGAATTTTTGTAAATAATTTTCCGTTCAACGAGCTTATCTTTCCATCCAATGTATGCAGTATAAAATTTGCATCTCTTAATTGTACACCCTCATATAGCTGACGATAGCGATAGTGGATAAAACCGAGATTATCTTTTTCCCAACCAACCTGTTGAAAAGAAATGTTATTTTCCGGCTGAAATGTTTCCGTGAACCAGTTATCGAATTGAGAAATATCAATTTCATATCCGCTCTTGAATTTGATATAAACAGGGATATTATGGTTCTTGTCTGTTCTTACTAA
Organism: Bacteroidia bacterium; assembly: GCA_016209245.1. Classification (GTDB taxonomy): domain Bacteria; phylum Bacteroidota; class Bacteroidia; order Bacteroidales; family BM523; genus JACQWN01. The sequence continues at coordinate 8,610 of JACQWN010000147.1, read as the reverse complement.
AGCAGCATTTTTAACAAGCTGTTCAGCGGCTTTTCCAAAATATTCCTCAGCTTTGGAAAAATACAGTACATTTATTACTGTCAGTACAAAAAGGACGATTTTTTTCATAATATTCAAGTATTAATTTGATACTTTCCTTTTCTACCACAATGTTCACATGGTAATGTTACCCCATATGTACATTTATTACATCTTTCACAATGCCATTCTCTCCAATCTCTGCATTCTCCGCATATTTCACAATGCCATGTACAATCATCCTGAACTACATCATCCCAACAAAATGAATACCAATGTACAGTTTCACATTCACTACATTCATATTCACCTAGTAAATCTTTAAGTTTTACTTTCTCACATTCACAAGGTAATTCGTATTCTTTCTCCAAATCCTTTTCCTTTAATTTTTTCAATATCTGAATATTTTCTATTGCACAGATAGATAATTTTTTTATATCTACTCCATTAAAAGGATTTTTACATTTTATGCAATAGCAATTACTATCACAGGGTTCTCTATTTTTAAGACATAAACATCTTTTATTCGTACATCCCGATTTACAATTACAATTGTACTTTTTTTTCATATATATCTATATTTATGTTAATATTTGCAAAGAAGAACACCCAATGCTTCCAATTTCATATAACGTCTGTATAGACGCCAAATGGTTAGGCACGGATTAATTTATATGTTAAACCAAACCATTTTTATACTCATGTAATGTGACTTCCTTATTATATTTTAATGCATATTTTAATTTGTCAGAAGCAGAAAAGACATAAACAATACCGATGACATTTTGGTTTGGTTGTGCAATTTCATCTTTAGCATAACCAATATATCTTGCTATTTGACCAGAAACTTCATCATCTGATTTTCCTTTTTTTAATTCAATAATTACAATATCATTAGTTACTATATCAATTGTAAGCAGATCTATTCTACCAATAGGTGTAGGATATTGCCTTCCATAATCCTTCGCATTAAACATTTTAAGCTTTCTGCCAAGTACATCCATCCCATTTAATATGCGTTGTTCTAAAAATATTTCAATTGCTTTTTCATTTTCAATTTCTTTACTAAGCAATGTCGATTCAGTCAAAATAAGCTCATCATCTTTATGTTTCAATTTTTCCTTTTCGATAATAGTCAATTCATCTGATTGCTCTATATTACTTGTTTGTACTGAATTTTGCTTTTTTGTTATTTGTTGTCTAAATTTCTCTAATGATTTTTTACTTTTTAATTTGACTTCATTCTTTTCAATAAATTTTGAGGCATCCTCATACTTACCTTGCTTTATTAAAACCCTAATCATGTTATAATAGGGATACTCTCCATCTTTATTCTCTTTAATGCATTCTTTTATGTATTTCATACTTTCTGCATACATACCTTGCTGATACAACGAATATGCTAGATTATTTTTAGCAAATTCATATTCTGGTGCAACTTGTAAACATAATCTGTACGCGTCAGATTCTAAATTATATTTCTTTAAATGTCTGTTGCAGTTAGCAAGTAAAAAATAATTATCGGCCAATAAATATTCATTAATTTCATTTTGATTATCCCTAATTAAATTTATTGATTTTGAAATATAGTTAATTGCAGCATTAATATTTCTTTGTTTGTAATATATAAACCCAATATTGAACAATGAATACCAGTTTTTATCATCATTTTCTAAAACATTAAAATATAAATCTAAAGCTGCATCAAATTCTGAAATAATTAGCTTTTTATTTGCTAAAAATATAGTATATAAAACTTTCGTAGTATTTAAAATAACATTAGGATGCTCTTTTTGTAAATAGTATGAATATTCCTGATCGTTCCAATCTATTAAAAAATCGTCATAAATTTTTAGTGTTTGTGACTTGTTCAGGTTTATAAATGAAAAAACTGCATCTATCTCCTGTGCTGCATCGGAACTTGTTTTATTCTTTGTAATATATTCCACAATGCTTATAAGAATTGACAACTTTAGACATTTAATAGCCTTTGTAATATTTTTAGTCTTTGAATAAAAATACAACTTGTAATTATTAACGTTAATTCTATTATCATCATCAGAAATATTTTCTAAAATTTGCACAATTCTTTTATATTCATCCTGATTCTGCTTTGATTCAGATAATTCTACTAATAGATCCTCTATTATAGAACCATCATTTTCTGTATTCCTATTAAAGTCATAGACTTTTTCATTTAAAATTTCTATACGATTCATATTAAGAAGTTTAGGTTAATAAATAATTTTCATAAAAGTAAAAATATTATTGCTTAAAAAATATTTTAATAATTTGTTCCTAACGGCTGTATAGACGCCAAATGGCGGTTATATTTTGAACCGGTTCTAATTTTTATTATTGATGATGATTTTTTCTTTGAGAAAGTCTTGATGATTGACATTCCTCTGTAAATCTTAATTTTCATTTCGTATGGTGTGTGACAAAAGATTCATGTTACTTTATCTCGTTTATAGTATAAATCAAAAAATCTGCACCAGATAATCGCCGATATTTTTCTGTTCGGTATCAAAGCCAATTCCCAGCAAAACAATTTGCTTCCCTTGGTTTTGGTATTTCAGGTGGTACTGTTTTTTCTGTATCTGTTCTAAAGCGGATTGAGCGGTTCCAAGTTTAAATTCAATAACATAAATGAAGCTATTACATTTTATAACACTATCAATTCTACCGTCGCAAGCAAGGATTTCGGTTTCGATATCGAATCCGAGAAGCTTTACAACAAGATAGAATATGGAATGATAGTAATTCTCTTTGTTGTCAATCAAAGGATAGGTAATACCTTTGAAAAGAATTTTTAACAGATGAATAAATTTTTCAATGTCGTTATTGCTAAGCGATTGAGTAATATCATTCAAAAATTTACGGTTATTTGCAACATGTTTTTCGGTAAAGGTACTGAATAAATAATTTTCAAATGATTTACGAACTTCTTTATTGGGGTAATCTAAAGTATAAGTTTCATGTAAAACATCGTACGATTTTATTGTTAAATAACCTGTCTGGAATAACAAAGCGGTCAGTTCGAGGTTTGACAAATCGTATTTATCAAACAAAGCGGTATCAACAATTTTGCCGCTTAACTCAATAATTTCATAATTTCTTTCTTTTATCAATTTCATCAAAAATGTGGGAGTGCCTGTTTCAAACCAGTAGTCCTTAAACTGATTTTTTGAAAAGAAATTCAGAATGGAGAATGGATTGTAAACAAAATCCGCTCCATTCCAGCTATAGCCGTTATACCAGTTTTTAATAGCTTCAGTAATATCTGGGAAATATTTTCCGAGTTTATTCTGTGCTAATTGCAGATATTCCTTAAAATATACAGTTAGTTCATTTTCAGTGTAACCAGTCAGGCAAGCATAATTCTCATTTAGTGTAATATCATCCAAATGATTCAGGTCGGAGAATATAGAAACCTTGCTGAATTTGGATACTCCGGTAATAAATAAGAATTTTATATGCGCATCATTTCCTTTTAGTACGGAATAAAAGTTTTTTAAAATCTCGCGATTTTCTTCCGCTTTGGGTATGTTTTCGATGTAATCAATTATGGGCTTATCATATTCGTCTATAAGAATGACTACTTGCATGTTTCCTGAAAATTTTTTTAGTAATTCTTCGAATTTTTTACCCGGGGTCTTATGATTTAAAACTATTCCTGATTCATTTGCTATTTCGTCGAGAGCATAAAGAATAGCTGTTTCCACTCCAAGTTCTTTTACTCCCATTTTACTAAAATCCAAATGAATTATCGGATACTTTTCCCATTTAATTTTATCATAAATCCAAAGCCCTTTAAATAGTTCTTTGTTGCCGGAGAAAATTTCTTTCAGCGTGCTTAGGGTAAGCGATTTGCCAAAGCGGCGGGGACGGGATAAAAAATAAACAGAGCCGGCAGATATTAACCGGTGCAGATGTTCAGTTTTGTCAACATACAGATAATCCTCGCTGATAAGCTTTGCAAAATCCTGTTTGCCTATTGGTAGTATTTTCATTATAGTATGTTTATACTGCAAATTTAAGCATTTTTTATAAATAGGAAAAAGTAGTTACTTTTTATTATTGATAACGACTTTATCTTTGAAAAGGATTTGATGCTCGACATTTATTTCTATCAGGTATATGCCATTGTCAAGATTAGATGTATTGATACTGTTAGTCCCTTGGACAAGATTCGTCTTTAAAAGTTGTTTTCCAAGAATTGAAAATATCTGAAGCGAAGATTTTTCATCTGATTGCAACATACACTCAACAAACAGATATTTATTTGCAGGGTTGGGATAAATACGAAAATCTGTATTGTAAAACATTGTTTCTGTAATATGTAAAAATGAGGAATCGGGCTGGCATGAAGTCAGGACTCCTGCATCATACCGGATTTTGGAAGGGATTGAACCCGTGCCAATACCGTTTGGAATACCAATGAGAGGCCATGTATAACCTGCTAGAAAATTTGGTTGAGCGGTGTAGTAACAGGAATTATCATTCAGCGGGTTTGTTCCCTGGGGAGTAACAGTTCCTTTGATATTGTTGCCAAATTCGAAATGCCCTGTTCCGGAAAGATAATATAATCCTATATTTGTAACTTCGTTCCCGATGAAATTCTGGTTATCGGATGCGGGATTGTTGTTCATGAATATGCCATACAATTCTGCACGGTTTCTGAAAAATGTATTATATGGCCCATTAATTCCGTTTATGTCGTGTGAATTATCAATCACAATGTTTTGACCGATATTTCCTTCAAAAAGGTTAGCATAAGGATAGTTACCATGCAGCACCATGTCGCCTGCCGAGTTGGATGGGAGTGAAGTGCCTGTCCAGAAAGGATCACGTGAATAATTATATGCAAAGACATTACCATTGGCGCCTGCCTGACATAGCATTGAATGGCGCAGATGCTTAAAGATATTATTCACAATAAGGCATTCTCCCGATGAATGATGCACAAGAGTGCCATAGGCTTTACCTCCATCGCCATAATCAAATGCATCATGAAAATAGCAGCCGGCGATTTTTTTTTTTTTTTTTGCCCTGACATCAACATGGGCATAATTGCACATCGAACTTTCAACACCGGTTAGCCAGCAATTAACTGCATAATCAAAACTAATATTACATCCTTCCGTAGTCGCCTGATCCGTCCCTTCAATCTTCAGACATCCAATTCCACTCTGTTTTACAGGGTCTATCTTCATAATCCATAGCGTCCGTGAGAGGTTGTAATCCATTCGTAACGGGCTTGAAAGATTTATTTGATTTCCTGCAATGCTGCTGATTTTGACAATTTGACCAACTGAATTATTCGCCCATGATGAAATAATCAGGTCAGCATCATTTTGTAAAATACGGATATAATCTCCAACTTGGAATAAGGTAGAATTATATACTTTTATAAAAGTGTCGTCCTTGCCGGCGTTCGAATTGATGAAAGTCGTATCAGTTGTTGTTGTGCCTGCTATATTGATGCAGTTGGCAGATGTGCCTCCAAGATTAAATTTTAAGCTCGTGGAATCTGAACCGGAGCCTCTCAAAATGATGCTGTCGCCAATGTTCAATGAAGAATTGAACAAATATGTCCCCGGAGGAAAAAAGAGAATTCCGGCGGAATTATTCATTGCTGCCAGTGCAACAAGTATGGCATCGTCATTTACCGTAGTTCCATCACCGGCTACGCCATAGTCCAGTACATCAATAAAGCTATCGAAACCAGAGCTATCAATAACCGTACCTGCAAGAGTCCAGTTAACAGAACGATCTGAAGGTAAGACCTGACTTATGGCAACCTGCTGAAAAAGAAACAACACATATAATATTATTTGAGAGATGTTTGCTACGGAAACATCTCTCAAACCCAAAGAAAATTGGTAAAATTTGTCAGTTGTTTTCATTCTTTAATCTTTTCAGTTTATATTCTAATACTATTTTCTGATTTAAAATAATTCGTAATATGATTCCTTCCCTAAATGAATTAAATATTTTTTTGACATATTTTCTAAATTTTCACCAGTATCTATTACTATCCAATTATCAATATAACTTCTATAGCAGTATCTCATAAATTCATATTGTTTTTGATCTTCTTCAGTTATAACTTTTATTCGCATAACTTCATCAAATCTCAGGAAAGCATTACTCTCGGCAAGCAATTTTAAAATTCCATAATCAGATTGATTTAGTCTTTCATAATCGCTCTTTTCTGATATGTATATTTTTATTTCGTTTCCATATACATCTAATTTGTAATCAAATATTGATGTATTTTTTTTAAGTTCCTGATTAATAATATTTATTTCATTTAAAGTAAATTGTACCAAAGATGTTTTTCTAATAAACATCATTCCAGAATTATACTTTTCAAATACTTCAAACCCATCTGGAAGATAATCTAAACAATCATTATCTAATTTTTTTGTAAGATAATAAGTCGTATTATTTTTTTTAGTTTTTTTGTCTTTGATATAATAAATATTTCCAACTCTATTTTTGAATTCTATTGGCATAATTTTATTCTATAATTTTTTTCATTTTGTGTTTTTAATAAACCAAATATAAATATTTTTTTGTTATCAAATTATCATTGTATCCATTAATCATTGTATCCGTTTTTTTACGACGTCTTACATACCCAAAATTGCAGCTAACTATTTTATTAACGAAAAATTATTCAAATAATATCTCACATTAACCTTGCGGTTTAATACAAACTGGTCTTGATTTTCCAATGTTATGAGGATTTCAAGTTTTTCAACATTTTGGATGATTTTTGTTTTTACATAATTTAATAGTTCCGTATTGTTGAAAACCAGATATTCATTCCTTAGCCGGCTGTTTTTGTATCTGATGACAAAAATATAAAATACTTTGCAGTCAATTTCAGAAAGCAGATTTTTTCTGCTGATATACGTATGAAGGAGTTTAATATTTTCTACTTCGCATGTTCTGACATAAACCTTTACCGGCAAATTTTTCAGATTGATAATAATATCTCCTTTTTCATTACTGTTTGCTTTTCGCGCTTTGAATCCTGAAAATATCAATTCACTTAAAGCAGCATAAATACCGGCTTCAAACAGGCTTTCAGGAGCGATTTTTTCAATTGGAAAATCTAATAATGGTTCCGAAACCCACGCAATACGGGAATTTTCATCAGTCTGATATGTGCTTTTCAATTTGAAATATCCTTTTTTGTTATGTCCGTTTTCACCCTCGACACGACGGAAAACAGATTTCCTCTTTTTTACCCGTAAATCATGCGATATTTTAGCGCTTATTTTTTTTGAAAGCCCGGTAACAGACAGGTTTGTTGAATACCCATGTTTAATCAGCAATTCTGCCAGGCGTTCAACATGCAATCCGCTTCTGTGTTCTTTGAGAATATTTTCAACGTTGTCTTTAAGAGTTTTGCGCATAATTAGTGTTTCTGTCTATTATCTTTAAGTTTAACCATGAGGTTCAAAATAAAATTGCTCAAATATATTAAAATTGTATTTATCATCCGGCAACTCAAAATAATATTCAACTGAGAGATTTGATTTTAATTAAACCCAAGTTTACCACTTGTTAATGTAAATGATTGATTATTAATAGACAAGAAAAATCTATTAGACGTAATTATTATTTTAAGGAATCATTAGCAGCTTTAATGCTACGGGTTTTAAGAATGTGAGAATAATTTAACCGGTCGAGAAGTTCCTTTTGGTACTCATCCGGTGTACTTATTTTATATACTTTCAGGTTGACATTTTTGATACTTATTAAATCCACCATGCATTCTGAAAGACATTCGTACATGCTATCATGAGAAAGAATATCGTTAGTTAATACAGCCGGCTTGTTTTTCAATTTCATAATTAGAAATCTGTTTAGAAAATATGCCAAAACACAAATGGTAAAATGAGCCTTCACATGTTTTTCTGTCCAGACATATAAAGGAGAAACTTTGACAAAAGATTTAATATCCCGGAAAGCATCTTCAATAACTAATTTTTCCCGATAAGGAAGAATAGCGTCGGCGTAGCAAGCTTATAATCCTTTCCTGTTTTTTCATTATGGTTAGTTACCAATAACCAAAAGCCATCCAATTTTTGTGCTTCTGACAATTGTTTTTCTTCTTCCCATTTAATAATACCCTGACAAGTATTTACAATTCTCTCTTTTTCATTTTTTGTTTTTTGCACAATTTTTTTTTTTTTGAGCTGAATACTGACCAGGCCGGTTAATTTAAGTTTAGATATGAGACGTTTAAATTTATCCCGCATGGTGCGGGATTGAATATTTCGACTGTTTTTTGCTTGTTCCATTTCTTTGTTCAGGGCATTTACCTGTTCCGATAATTGCTCCATTGCTTTGATTCGCATATTCCTTTGGTCTTTAAATAACTGTGGATTAAAACACAAAATATAACGGCGACCTGTTTCATTTTTAATTTCTCTGTACCATGTATTCTGATTCAACTTATTAAAGTCGGGCAAATCATCAACCTGTTTTTCTATGATTTCGTGATTCAAATAGGAATAGTCCATGAAATCAATATCAACAAGTTTTTCTATCTGATTTTTATCCATGGCTGAT
>JACQWN010000208.1 GCA_016209245.1 Bacteroidia bacterium | reverse complement strand
ATATCGCATACAGAATCTGGTGTATAAAAAAAAATAAAATCATTCCCTTCCATGTAATTACTTGTGCAACCGTCGCCAGGATAATAATTATATACTATCAATAATCATTTGAAATGGAATGTGTGATATGAAATGAGACTGTTGTATCATGACCTAATTTATACTAATTCATAATTTGAATAATTAAAATTGAGACCAAAACATTTAAACATAGCTTTTTTGATACTATTCTTTAAACCATATCTTTTTTTCGGTTGTCTATAAATATAATTCCAGTTTTTAATGTTTATTCGTTCTTGCATTACCTTTGGGTGCGTTCCATTAAAAGGAATTAAACAAATATCATTAGAATATAAATATTCTTCAAAATCTTTGAATTGCTTTTCAATCCATTCATCATCATGCCAGTATTTATTAAAATTTTTTTGTTTTTTTAACATGATTTTTGGGTTTTTGACCCATCCATAATGATAAATTTCTGCATCAATCATTTTTACTTTCAGTTTTTTATCTTGACCTTTCCTAAAACCTTGCGCATCACGATATGAATATATAGTCTTATCATTTTTTATTATTCTTATTTCGTGCGTGTACCAATTACTTGAATTTCCGATATAATTATATGAACCATAAAAGTGTAAATATTTAAACAATAAACCATCAAGATATTTTTCATCTCGGTATTTAACCATATTGTCATAAATAGATTGTAAATATTTTTCATGAACTACTTCATCTCCTTGAATATAAAATGCCCAATTTGATTCTTTTGATATCTGTGCAAATGCTTTATCGGTTTCTACTGCTAATACTCGACCTCCTTCTCGTAATTTTTCGTTCCATTCTGTTTCTATAATTTTAATTTTATTAGAGTCAATACTATTAATAAGGTTCAATGTATCATCCTCAGATTTACCCACTGCAACGACAAATTCATCACATAATGGTAAAATAGAATTAATTGCTTCAACAATTGGATAGTCGTAAATTAAAGCATTTTTTATAAATGTAAAACCACTAATTTTCATTATGTAAATAATTTCGTCAAAAAAAATCTAGTTCGGCTTCGCTCACCACAAGTTTTCATTGTCTTGTAGTGCAAACGCTGATCCCGCATGTGCGGGACTGTCAGGTTTATATGAGTGTCTCATATAACCAGCTTATAAAATGCACAAATCATGCTTTCAGCTTGACAGGTTTATAACTTGCTTCGAATAACAGCAAACTTACATAATAATTTTTAATTTATACACACCTCATAAAAATTTAAAAAGATGGCTCTATTCTAAAATATGTTTGCTAATCGGATTATATTTATTATTTTTGTAAAAAAAACAACTATGGCACAACGATTAATACCTTATGGTAATGCGAATTATGAGAACACAGAATTGTTTGGAAATACATACATTGGAAACAATCCTACGCCTAAACATAATTCCTGTCTCTTTCTTGGGTTGAATTTTTCTGGGATGGGCGCATGGAGCGAAAATGATGAAGACTTTATTAAAATACAATTCGATGCCAATATTTTGACAAAACTTGATTTTTTTCTCAGACATTACAGCGATTATCTTGAAATTGACACTTCATTCATTTCGGAATTCAATAAGCAATTTCAGAATATTGCTGCCGAAGGGTTGAAAAAAATTATAAATCTGTCGGCTTCCAAAGGATACAAAATATTTGTAGTCATTGACGAGTACGATTCGTTGACAAATGCCCTGGCTATATTTTACTGTCATGCGAGCGCTGAAGAGAATGAGTACCTGAATATCCTGAAAAAAGGCGGGTTTTTCCGTAATTTTTTTGAAGCATTAAAGGAAGGATTGGCTACGGCTATTGACAGAGTTTATATTACCGGGATACTCCCTATCACCATAGCCGATATGAACAGCGGTTTTAATGTGGCGGATTGGGTCACTTTTAAACCGGAACTAACAAATATGCTCGGCATTACCCAATCGGAGCTTGATGCACTGTTAGATGAAATTTATTACGACTATCAAGTTACTTATCCGAATGAACAGGCGAAAGAGATTATAAAAACCCAGTATAACGGATATAAATTTTCACCCGCTTCCGAGCCTGTCTATAATCCGATGATGACACTTTATTTTCTGAATGAACTAATGCACTATAATAAGCATCCCGATTACCTTTACGACAATAATATTCGTGTTGATTACCGACAGATTGAATTCATTTTTGGGAATAATTACGAAGTAAGAAATGATGTGATTACCCGGATCACTGATAAAAAAGAGATAACCTCGTCGCCAAACCTGAATGTCTTTTTCGATATGAATGCCTATAAACATGGCAGGTTTATTAATGAAGGATTATATTATCTCGGACTTCTGACTTTTTCCGAATATCCGGATAAATTTATAGTGCCCAATCTTGTGACTTATGATATGGTTATAAGTTTTTTTGAACGGATAAATAATTATCAGCCCGACAGCTACACAATCAGCCGGATAATAGAAGCTTATAAAACGGAAGGCGACGTCGCAAATTTCATTGCCCTGTTTTTTGAAAAGGTCATCAAATCGTTTCCGGGCGATTTTTTCAAAAATGCCAACGAGAGCTTTTATCATGGATTGATGTATCATTTATTAAACTATACCTTTGATAAAGGCAGGTTCGAGGTCTATCCGGAATTTAACCTTCCAAGCGGGACATGCGACCTGATGCTGCACTCGCTTCCGGGCGCCAAGGTACAGGCGGAGATCAAAGATATATTCGAAATCAAGCAAGTTCCTAAATCAGCCACAAACGCCCAACTCGAAGCGAAATTTAGTGAATGTAAGCAGCAGCTTGCGCAGTATAAAACAGGCAAATACAAAGACTGGTGCGGAGTGGCGGTGTGCTTCAGGGGAAATAAGGACTATAAGGTGGAAGTAGTGTGATTACATAAACACTACTTTCCGGGCTAAATCTGCAATAAGTCATAAATCTGTTGTTTTGTGCTTTTTCTCTGGGCAAAGATACATGAAACCGGCTAAATATTATTTTGAATTGAAAATAATTAGCTGTCTTTTCCGTTTTAATTTGCAGGGCATTATTTCATAGATGAGGATTCGTAATACAAGGATAACCGCATTAATCGCGAAAATTGTCATCCCAGTGTCTTTTTTCAAGCTTTCTTACATCATTGCAATCCTTCAATGTGATCAGGAAATCGGAAAGCCTTATCAAAGCCGAATCATACATGTTGCCTGTAAAAGGACTGATATATATTGCATTGCCGTAATTTCCCCGGCATTTCTCATGGGAATCATCTATTATTAATACTTTGGATAAATCATATTTTTTCTTCAGTTTTTCAAGTTTTTTGGAATAATAATAATCATTTAATTCAACATCATATTTCAATGTACACCTGCTTCGTCCCCACACGAAATCGAATTTTACACCCGCAGGAATGATTTTTTTAACAATGTCGTTAACATAATCATCTGTACCGGATGACCAATTTTAATAAAAATAGTGACAAAAGAAAACACCTTTGAGTATGCCGAAATTTGTAAAGCGGCATTTGAAAAATACCCAAAAGTGTAAACTACTTTGAAGCGATTTTGAAAAATGCATAAAATTACACATATATAAAAACATTGCTTCTGTTTCTATTTTTTAAAAATGTATTTATCATCTGTAAAAGTAAATTTCACCTGCTTGTGAGTTTTGTTAAATAATTCAAATCCTTCCTCCAGGTTATTCCAAAAGCTGCGGAGATACGTGCTGTCAATAGGAGGATAGGACGACTCAAATTTCTCTTTCATTTCCTCGCTGAAGCGGAACGGAAATATATGAAGGGGAACAGGACCATATCTCGCACTGTTATGTTTGGTGGCCATAAGATACACAGGTAAAAATGCACGGTTCTTAAACGATATACACCCCGCGGTCACACAGTTCCCGTGAACACATATTTCACCGCCGGCACTCTTTTTTGAGCTGTATTTTCTTGTTCGCGCAAGGTCGCTCTGATTCGGATAATTGCAGCAGAGCTTGAAACATGATCCGTTACTGACCTCTCCCGTGTCATCCACATTTTCTGTCGTAAGTTTCATCCACATCCACCAGTTGGTGCTGCTATTAGAAATATCGCAAGTATAAAAACCCTCAGGAGTCTTGAGGTCATTTTGCGCCAGTTTGGGTCCCGGTGCATCATCCACCCATATTTCAAATTCTTTTTCTTGTTTAAATGCGCGGAACAATACGCAGGATAGCGGATATATTACACCTGCCGCTTCGGTCCATTTTTTTACTGAAGTACCAATTAGCGCCTCTATCCTGTTTTTAATGAATTCAGGAGATTTTTGGTTGCCGGTGTTTTTAGCTGATACAGCATTAAGTGGAATATCTTCCGCATCAATCACCTTCAGGCTACTGTCTGGTGACGACTCAATTCTCTTTTCCTTTGAAATAAACTGGGCTCCTGTATTCACGTTGCCATTGGACGTGCAAGAGACAATGATTACAGAAACAAAATATGCTACTAAAAGTAGTGGAATAAAAGTCAAAAATTTAGCTTTCATAGAAAATATTGTTATATAATTTGGAAAAATTAAACTGAATTTATTTTTATTTATAAAAAAAAGGGCTCGGGGTCCTGAATGTATGATGTTTGATGTGTGTGCGTGTGTCATGAATAGTCTGTAATCTATTGCTCACGTTGTTTCACCAAGTTTTTGTAATAGTTCTTCAACTATAGAATTTTTGCGGAATTCCATAACCGGGCTATGTTCCATTGCCGGAACAGTCGCACTTACCCCACCGCCCTTTATGGTTATTCGTCAATGAAATCAACTTCAAACTTTAATGCCGCCTCTTTTAATAAGCAATTTATTTCGTAAAATTTGTTTCTGATATCTAAAAATTCTTTATAACTTTCGGTAAACGAAATTTCATTTTTCTCAATTATATCCCTGTCTTCTTTGTGGATAATGTTTACAGAAGAAGAATCGGAGGTCTGTTTAATAAGATTTTCTATTTCGGTTTTATAGCCCTTCCTTAACTCCAATACTTCGGCAATGTTCATATTACCGCCGTCAAATTCTACATTGGATTCAAAATTTGTTTTCTGAATGGCGATGTTTAATTTTTTTCTTTTAATCTCAAGATTCTTAAATTTGTCTTTAACGTCACTTAATTTAAAATCATCTGCATATTTGGAACTTGAATCGCCATACGAAGAATTTTTAGACCTGTCAGAGATACATCGTTTTAATAAACCAATATGTGAATCAATAAAATTCCTCAATTCAAGTGCCTGGTACAATAATAATTTTTTATTTTTCATAGCGAAAATTTTTAATTGCTCAGCAAAAATACAAAATAAACTGAAAGAAAATGAATTTGCAAAAAAAATATCAACTAATATCGCGAAGCAAATATCC
>JACQWN010000469.1 GCA_016209245.1 Bacteroidia bacterium | reverse complement strand
TGTTAATCATAATTGAGAAGTTGCTTAGAGGCAGCTATGTTATTGCATTGATATTTGTGAAACCAAGCATAATGACAACTATTTAATTGCCAGCTGTGTAGTATTAAACAGCATGGGCAATTTTAGAGGAAACGGGATAAATTTATACAATAGATGAGTGACATCAAAGTAATATTTCAGTTATTAACAAATGTATGTTATTATCTTTTTTCAGAGGGTATTGAATATTTAAAAAGAAGCATATCAATTTGGGTAAATCTAAAACCGAAAGATATGCTTCTAATAAATCTCAGCGATGCTGAAATTCAGCGGCTAAATTATGAAAAATTTTATTATCCATGTCCAATTGTTCAAAAAAGAATACATGCTGTGTATATGAAAGCAACTGTTGACTTCTCTGATACAATGATAGGACAATTAACAGGATTGCATCGCCATTCAGTAAGACATTGGACACAGATTTATCAAAAGGAAGGATTTGAATCTCTTTGCCGATTTCAATATGGCACTAATAAAAGTGGGTTAGAAAGCCATTCTGAAAGCATATTAAAATCTTTCACAGAACGCCCACCGATGAATGCCCGTGAAGCAAAGTCGCGAATTGAAGATATGACAGGAATCAGCCGTAGTCCTTCTCAGGTTCGTACATTTATGAAACGACACGGATTGCATTACATCAAAACAGGACATATACCAGCCAAAGCAGATACGGAAAAACAAAAGCAATGGATAAAATCAACGTTAGAACCTGCAATTGAAGACGCCAAAAATGGAAAAAGTCATTTGCTATTTATGGATGCTGCTCATTTTATATTGGAGCCTTTTATTTGTGCTTTATGGTGCAAAGTTCGTATGTATATTAAAGCAGCTTCGGGTCGCAATAGAATCAATGTGTTGGGAACTGTAAATGCCATTACAAAAGAAGTATTCACTGTAAGTAATACATCTTATATTAGTGCCGAAACTATTGTGGCATTTTTTAAACAACTCATAGTATATTACGGAGATTTACCCTTGAAAATTGTTTTAGATAATGCCCGTTACCAACATTGCAAATTCGTGGAGGAAGTAGCAAAAAAATTAAACATTACGCTCTTGTTTTTGCCTTCTTATTCTCCAAATTTGAACATTATAGAACGTTTATGGAAGTTTACCAAAAAAGAAATTCTGTATGCAAAATACTATGAGACCCCAATGAAATTTCATAAAGCAATAGGTGAGTTCTTTCAAACAGTCAATCAAAAATATCGGACAGATTTAAAAAAATTATTGACTCTGAATTTCCAATTTTTTAAAAATGAAAATGTACTAATTTATCCCGTTTGATGTATAGTTAAACAAATTGTTAATTTAACAGTCCCATTAAAAGTATTAGATTTTCTTCAAATAAAAAAGCGTAGGCCCGTAACTTTATCGCTTTTTTATTTTTTTATGGTCACCTCCTTATCTTCATTGCTTTTCATGTGAGGTTCAACTCTTAATTGGCATATATTATTTATACGCATTGAAATAATAAAAGTTTCAATAAAAAAACAGAAATTGGCAAAATATATTCAGAAATAGTCATAAAAAATGAAATATCTGCAGAATATGTGGGATTGGAAAAAAGTTATTAACAATTGAATTATGCCAAATTTTGTATAAATTGAAGATTTTTATGTAAGTTTGTGGCGGGTTAAACCATAATATTATGCTTTTAAATGATTTTTTCAAGATATTATCTGTTGAACCGGCTAATAATGTTGGTAAATACACTGTAAAAGTTGAACTGAATGAAAGACATCATATTTTCGACGGGCATTTTCCCGGGAATCCGATTGTTCCGGGGGTATGTCAGGTACAGATGGTAAAGGAAATACTCGGATACATCGAGAAAAAAGAATTTATGCTATCCAAAGCTGAGAATATTAAACATCCGGGTATAATAATACCTTTTTCAGAAAAATACATTGATTTTATTCTTCAATATATATGGAAAAACGACAATGAGGTTCAGGTTGATTGCATAATTACCGGAAATGGTAAGACATTTTTGAAATTCAAGGGTAGTTTTGTAATAACGCATGGCTGAGTTGAGGCTATAGAATTATATTATAAAAAAGATTACTATAACGCATGGCTGAATGGATTTTATAAAAACTACGGCATTCATAAACCGGCTCCCCGAGTTTGATTTTTTATCGAAATGGATATCGGAACAGCCCGATAATATCCTGTTTATTTATGGACCTAAAAGCAGCGGTAAAACTACACTGCTTTACAAATTTATTGAGCACAAAATAGATTCCAAAAAATATCCTGTAAAATTTTTCAATCTCCGTGAAATTCTAATCGCCAATTATACTGATTTTATTAACCTGTTTTTTTCACGCCTCGACTCAGCCCCGGAAAAGGAAGTCAGAAGTAAATACGAGTATGACCTGAAAGTATTTAAAATATCATTCGAAACACTTCGCAAGCTCGAAAAAAAAGAAATTGACCCTTTATGGGTTATGAAAAAGGAATTGCTGAAAGAGAACGAAAAGGGTCGTCATCCCTTGCTAATAATTGATGAGCTACAGGCATTGTCCGGAATTTATATGAACAGTCAACGTGAATTAATTAATGAATTATTTAATTTTTTTGTCGCTATTACTAAAGAATCGCATTTATGCCATGTAGCGATTTGCAGCAGCGACGGTTATTTTATTGACCGGATATATACAGATAGCAAATTAATGAAAACAAGCCGGTTTTTAGAAGTTGATTATCTGCAGAAAAACCATATTGAATATTGGTTGAATAATCTTGATACCGAATCTAATATCACGACCCTTAAGCTTACTAAACAACAGATACAGCGTATCTGGCATTATTTCGGCGGTAGCGTATGGGAGATAAGCGTATTCCTGTCAAGACTTCTTATTATTGCCAGGGAAGGCAAAGTAAATGACACTGTTCTGGAAAATGAAGCTGTGAAAGATATTAAAGCATTTTGCGTTCGATTCCACGATTACAGGTTTATCAATTTTGATGAAAAATTTCTGATTGATTCTTACAGGCATTTCAAAGAAAAAGGATTTCTCACTACGCTATTATTATCAAAAAAATATACTAAAAATAAACTTCAGGATGAACTTGGAAACCTTGTAAGCAAAAATCTCTTTTCTTATAATCCCAGAACAGGTGAATTCAAACCTCAGGGACAGTCAGTATATCTGGGATTAGAGATGTATTGCCGTGAAATCGCACAAAAAAATAACAAAAGCATTTAAGATGATATACTCAAAACTACCTGATATAGGGACGACGATTTTTACATTAATGAGCCATTTGGCGAATAAGCATAATGCTATTAATTTATCTCAGGGATTTCCTGATTTTTCTTGCTCTGAAGAGCTTATTGCACTAGTGAATAAATATATGAAAAAGGGCTGTAACCAATATGCCCCGATGCAAGGTGTTATGGCTTTAAGAGAAATCATCGCTCAAAAAACAGAAGAGCTATATTCGCTAAAATACAATCCTGAAAGCGAAATTACTGTCACTGCAGGCGGCACACAAGCATTATATACTGCAATATGCAGCATAGTCAATGAAAAGGATGAGGTTATTGTTTTTGAACCGGCTTACGACAGTTATATTCCTGCAATTAAGCTGAACGGTGGCAAACCTGTTTTTATTCAGCTAAAACCTCCATATTTCCGTATCAATTGGGATGAAGTACAGAAAGCTGTCAATGCGCGTACAAGAATGATTATTATCAATTCCCCTCATAATCCTACGGGTTCTATTTTTACTGCGCACGACATGGAGAAATTATTAAAGATTACCGCTGGAACAAATATTGTAATACTTAGTGATGAAGTTTATGAACATATTCTGTTCGACGGATATGAACATCAAAGCATAGCCCGGTTTCCAAAACTTGCCGAAAAAAGTTTTATTGTATCTTCTTTTGGCAAGGTATTTCATACCACCGGCTGGAAAATAGGTTATTGTCTCGCACCGGAATCATTTATGAAGGAGTTCCGTAAAATTCACCAGTTTATTGTATTTGCTGTAAATACACCATTACAATATGCAATTGCGGAATTTTTGAAAGACAAAGAGAATTATATACATTTGAATAAATTCTATCAGAAAAAAAGAGATTATTTTATCAGTCTTCTCAAGGGTAGCAAGTTTAAAATCAGGCCATCGCAAGGGACATATTTTCAACTGTTGGACTACAGCAAAATAAGTGATGAAAAAGATACTGTTTTTGCAGAAAGAATGACTAAGGAGCATGGTGTGGCATCAATTCCGGTTTCGATTTTTTATCATGAAAAAATTGATAATAAGATACTACGATTCTGTTTTGCTAAATCAGATGAAACGCTTGAAAAAGCAGTCGAAAAAATACATGATTTGTAAATCAATCAAAGAAAAAATAGACACAGATAAATCCGAAATTATTATTCCGGCCCTATAGTTCAAGGGATAGAACGGAAGTTTCCTAAACTTCAGATTCAGGTTCGAGTCCTGGTGGGGCTACAATAGACGGCAGTTGGCAGTTGGCAGTTGGCAGTTGGCAGTTGGCAGTTGGCAGTTGGCAGTTGGTAGTTGGCAGTCGGCAGTCGGCAGTTGGCAGTTGGCAGTTGGTAGTAGGCAGTCGGCAGTCGGCAGTCGGCAGTCGGCAGTAGGCAGTCGGCAGTCGGCAGTTGGCAGTCGGCAGTTGTTTACAACTTTGTTATACTTTTAACAATATTATTAAAAATTACTGAAACATCAGTCTCCGCTCCTGCAATAATAATAATGTATCTTCCACCTCCCTTCACCGAAGCTACGCAAAGGCACAGTCGAAGTACGAATTTGTTACGACCGTGTGTCGCCATAGCTTTACCGCGTATCGCCGTAGCTTTAGCGGTGGCACAGCGGTGGCACAAGTTACGAACTACAAATTCGTACTTCGTATGTTCGTATTTTGATTCGTACTTCGGTGTGGTAATTTACTATAAATTATCCGACTTTTCAAATGCGGAATTTTATCCCGTTTGTAGTATAAAAAGGACTATAAATAATATCGGCTGAATAGTAATAATAATTTATTAATTTTGCAACTGTTATTTCAAAAAATTTTTCATGAGATTATTACATAAATCGCTGCTCACGGTATTTTTAATTCTTCTTATTGACCAGGTTTTGAAATTCTGGGTTAAAACCACTATGTTTCTTGGGCAGACAGAGAGTATAATAGACGGATGGTTTCTATTATCCTTTGTCGAAAACGATGGTATGGCATTTGGAATAGATATACCAGGAGGTTTTGGGAAAATTGCCTTAAGCCTGTTCAGGATTGTAGCAGTAATTTTTATCGGATGGTATTTATTCCGGCAGACACAAAAAAAAGCTCCGTTAGGTTTGATTATTTGTTTATCTATGGTATTAGCCGGTGCTTTTGGTAATATTATTGACAGTTGTTTCTATGGTTTGCTCTTTAGCAGCAGCATTCAAGGACAGATTGCATCATTTCTACCCGAGGGCGGGGGTTACGCGACATTTCTCCATGGCAGCGTTGTTGATATGTTCCGTTTTCAGATTGACTGGTATTGGCCCAAATGGACGCCTTGGGTCGGAGGAAGATATTTTGATCTATTCCCCCCTGTATTTAATATCGCTGATGCTTCTATTACTACCGGAATAGCGGCGCTTATAATCTTTCAGAAAAGATTGTTCAGAAAAGAAAAAGCTAATGCTGCCTGACCCGCAAGGTCACGTTAACAAAGATTATAGCCGATGCAACGGCGCCAGTTATAATAAAGGCGACCTTGCGGGTCGCGTTAACAAAGATTATAGCCGATGCAACGGCGCCAGTTATAATAAAGGTGACCTTGCGGGTCGCGTTAACAAAGATTATAGCCGATGCAACGGGGCCAGTTATAATAAAGGCGACCTTGCGAGTCAGGTTTATACTGGCGGTGGAACCGATATTTTCGGGAACTGCCGGTTCGACAAGTATAAAATGAATAGTCATAATAGCATTATATTTATTGAGAAGGGTTTACAACAATTTTTAAATTAAAAAAAATTGTTGTAAATCCTTCTCAAATTTAATTTTTTTTATTTACTAAAAATCATATAGGTTTGTAAAATTATTTTATAATTAATTTATGAAAAGGAAGCGAAAAATTCTGATAACAGGCGGTGCCGGTTTTATTGGGAGTTCTTTAGCAGAACGGCTAATACGGGATAAAGAAAATTATGTAATAATTATTGATAATCTTTCGACAGGTCATATTGATAAAATTATCAGACCTGTTTCCGATAACTGGCATTTTATTAAATGTGATGTAAATAATTATAAGGAAATTGCTGAAGTGATGTTTTCCTACCGTTTTGATTATGTATTTCATTATGCTGCTGTGGTAGGGGTTCAAAGAACCTTGGCAAATCCAATTCTTGTATTGAAAGACTTAGACGGTATCAGGAATATAATTGACCTGTCGAAAAATACCGGAGTAAAAAGAATCTATTATTCATCATCATCGGAGGTTTATGGCGAACCTGTAGAATATCCTCAAAATGAAGATACTACTCCTCTTAACTCACGGCTCCCATATGCTATTGTCAAGACTGCCGGCGGCGCTTTTCTTAGATCCTATCATCAGGAATATGATTTGGAATATACTATTTTCAGATTTTTTAATACTTACGGTCCTAAACAGAATAAAGATTTTGTCGTCAGCCGCTTCATTATTAATTGTTTGCTTAACAGGAATATAACTATCTATGGCGATGGATTGCAAACACGAACTTTCTGCTATATTGACGATAATGTTGAAGCTTGTTCAAATGCCTTTTGTAATGACCGATTTATTAACGATGTGGTAAATATCGGGAGCGATGTCGAAATCACCATTCTTGACCTTGCAAAAATTATTATCAAAATTACAGGCGCAAAATCGGAAATAGTTCATACCGACCCTTTAAAAGAGGGTGATATGCGACGCAGAGTCCCCGATATATCTAAAATGAAAACATTAATAAACAGACCATTAATAACCATTGAAGATGGTTTATTAAAAATATTGAAAGAAGGGCTTTTTGAATTGAGATGTTAAAGAATGATATATTATGCATAGTTTTCAAGAATTACAAAAGATTATTAATAAAGAAATAAATAAACTTGCCTTTAATAAAAGCCCTCACAGATTATATCAGCCATTAATATATCTTTTATCGTCGGGTGGAAAGCGGCTAAGGCCTGTATTGACATTAATGTCGTGCGAATTATTTT
Source organism: Bacteroidia bacterium (assembly GCA_016209245.1). Taxonomy (GTDB): domain Bacteria; phylum Bacteroidota; class Bacteroidia; order Bacteroidales; family BM523; genus JACQWN01. Next base: position 3,295 of record JACQWN010000469.1, on the reverse strand, counting down.
CCGGTACTTTTGAAAAGTCTGTTATGCCTGCCATAGGTATAGAACTATTTCACAATTTTACACTTGTTCATGATGATATAATGGATAAATCCGATATTAGAAGACACCGCGCCACTGTTCACCAAAAATGGAATGAAAACATAGCTATACTTTCCGGTGATGCTATGGCGATTATTGCATATCAATATATTGCAAAATGCCCCGAAGAATTTCTTAGTGAAGTTTTGGAAAATTTTTCTGCTACCGCTTTAAAAGTATGCGAAGGGCAGCAATACGATATGGATTTTGAGAGCATGGAAATTGTTACTGAAGAAGAATATCTTAAAATGATTGAATTAAAAACTGCCGCTTTGATTGCCTGTAGTCTTAGAATCGGGGCTATCGTTGGTGAAGCCGATCAAACAGAGCAGGAGCGGATATTGCACTTTGGAAAATGTATCGGCCTGGCATTTCAGCTTCAGGACGATTATCTTGATGTATTTGGTAACCCTGAAACTTTTGGTAAAGCAACCGGTAACGATATTGTAACAAATAAAAAAACTTACCTGCTAATAAAAGCCCTTGAAAAAGCCAATGAAAAAACACGCGGAGCGCTAAAATCCGTTATGACGGAAAGCAATATCAAACCGGAAAAAAAAATTAAATTGGTAATTTCAATTTATAAAGAATTACAAATAAGGGAGGAGGTAAATAGAAATATTGAGCGGTTACATAATGAAGCCCTTAAGCATTTATCACAAATTAATGTAGATGATATAAAAAAGAAGGTGCTAATATCTGTGGCAAATTCATTAATAAACAGAACTCAATAATTTGTTACTAATCACCCCTTAATAATAGAACGCCGATGACGCAGATACTTATGATAAAATATGATTTTTATCTGCGAAAATCATAATTATACTGAAAGAAAACGAATTTGTAAAAAAATATCAACTAATATCGCGAAGCAAATATCTATAAATATCTGATATTAATTGATATTAAAAGATATTTGTTGATATTTGGATTAAAATTATTTTTGCAAACCTGATTTCTTTGAGTATATCTGCGTTCTATTTTTTTTTCTTATAAAATATGCTACTTTTGCATGCAAACTAATAATTAATTTCTTATCAGATGGCACAAAATACTGGTGAAATTATTCAGATTATCGGGCCTGTTATAGACGTTAGCTTTGAAAAATCAGGCGGAGAGCTGCCAAATATTTACGATGCACTTGAAATACAGAGAGATAGCGGTGAATATTTAGTTGTTGAATGTCAACAGCATATAGGAGAGCATACTGTCAGAACCGTAGCTATGGATTCGACAGATGGTTTATGCCGGGGGATGAAAGTCGTTGCAACCGGGAAGCCGATAATAATGCCAATCGGCGACCACATAAAAGGCCGCCTGATGAATGTTATTGGCAAAACTATTGATGGTATCGGACCAATAGTAATAGAGGGGGGATATCCGATTCACCGGCATGCTCCTGAATTTCAGAATCTGAAAACAGAAGCTGAGGTTCTTTATACAGGGATAAAAGTTATAGATCTGATTGAGCCATATGCAAAGGGTGGAAAAATTGGATTATTCGGTGGTGCAGGTGTAGGAAAAACTGTGCTTATCATGGAGATGATAAATAATATCGCCAAGGCATATGAAGGAATGTCGGTATTTTCAGGGGTAGGGGAGAGGACCCGTGAAGGAAACGACCTGTTAAGGGAAATGCTCGAATGCCGTGTTATGAATTATGGCGATGAATTTTTGAAAAGCATGAAAGCCGGTGGTTGGGATTTATCGAAAGTTGACCCGGACGCATTGGGAAAATCAAAAATCGCCATGGTATTCGGACAGATGAACGAACCACCTGGAGCACGTGCAAGAGTCGGGCTTTCCGGACTGTCGGTAGCTGAATATTTCAGAGATGGCGATGAAAAATCGGGCGGAAGGGATATTTTACTTTTTATTGATAATATTTTCAGATTTACTCAAGCCGGTTCCGAAGTTTCTGCTCTTTTAGGACGAATGCCCTCGGCTGTAGGTTATCAACCCACATTAGGCACCGAAATGGGCGAGCTGCAGGAAAGGATTACATCAACTAAAAGAGGCTCTATTACATCGGTACAGGCAATTTATGTTCCTGCTGACGACCTGACCGACCCCGCCCCTGCCACTACTTTTGCCCACCTCGATGCTACTACCGTTCTTAGCAGAAAAATATCAGAGCTGGGTATCTATCCGGCTGTTGACCCTCTTGACTCAACATCAAGAATTCTTTCTCCTAATGTAGTTGGTAAAGAACATTATACTACGGCTCAACGCGTTAAGCAAATTCTTCATCGCTATAAAGAGCGGCAGGATATTATTGCTATTCTTGGCATTGACGAATTATCGGAAGAAGACAAGCTTGTGGTTCACCGGGCCAATATGTTGCTCGACGGTGAAATGGACCAGTATCCCGAAGCCGCCTTCAACTATGTAGGAACAATTGAAGATGCAATAGAAAAAGGCGAACGTATGATCTCCGAAGCGAAAAAATGATAATGAATAATTACATAACATAATGGTAACTTCTCCATATTTACAGGTAAGGGATTTGAAAGTATGAAAGTGAGACAATGAGAAAGTGTGCACAGTCTCACTTTCTCATTGTCTCACTTTCCCTTATTTCCCTGCATGTATTGAGATGATACACATAATGGCATAATATATGCATGAATTATTATGATGTTGGAAATTATCACACCGGAAAAAAAGATTTTTGAAGGCAATATCAGGTTATTACAATTACCGGGAACATTGGGTTCTTTTGAAATTCTGAACAACCATGCACCTATTATTTCTACTTTAGCTCAGGGAACAATAAAAGTAATAACTGATGAAAACGAAGAGGTTTTTTTTGAAATACATGGCGGCGTAATAGAATCAAATAATAATAAAATAATTATTCTTGCTGAAACAGGATAGAAAAATCGCTAAATATGAAATTCATAGATCGTAAACCTGAAATAAAATATTTGAAAAATCATTTTGAAAGCGAGCCAAATGCACTTCTGTTTTTATATGGACCTAAAAGCAGCGGGAAAAGCACATTACTAAGCCAAGCAATCAATAAAATTGATACTAAAAAATATGTCATAAATTTTTTAGATTTACGTGAAGTGCTAATTTATGACTTTAACTCATTTTTAGACACATTTTTCCCAAAATCATTATATGGCAAAGTAAAAGATATTGCTGATGGGATTACACTTAATATCGGATTTTTTGGAATCAATGTTGGTGATGACAAAATTTTAAAACAAAT
>JACQWN010000468.1 GCA_016209245.1 Bacteroidia bacterium | reverse complement strand
TAACCAATTCATATTGGCAGGACAAATAACAGTAGATGTAAATAACACAAATAAATCAGATAAGATTAATGTTAGTATTTCAGGAGATTCAATTCTTATTGAATTGTTAGACAAAACAGTGAAAAACGGAACAATATCTCTATTTTCCCCTCAGGGCAAAAATATTTATAATAGTGTGATTACCGGGAATAACCATATTATTAAATTTGACCATCTGGCTAAAGGTTTGTATATTGTTAAAATAACATCCGGTAAGCAAACTATCTCGGAAAAAGTTATACTCAAATAATTTAACTAACCATTAAAATTGCCGTTATGAGAACAATAATAAAAATAAAACGAACTATTGCCGTATTCGTTTTTATTCTGTTTTTCCTATTAGCACACGGTCAGCAATCAGAATGGATTACTTTACAGGATGGTAGGTTCTACAAGGATTGTGAGCCATTCTACCCGGTAATGTTGAATTATTCCATTGATTTAGTCGAAGCGCTTGACGGTTCTTATTATATTTCGGCATGTAACCCGCATTGTCCCGAATATTTTAACCTCTGCGGATGGGACAGCATACGCCAGTGCGGTTTTTCAAAACAAGAACGCCAGGACAGGATTAAACAAGAACTTATAGAAATTAGCGCACTTGGTTTTAATACAATCCGTTTGTGCGGACTTGGAGCTGCTGATTATAACGGCCAATTTGTAATTCCGGTGCAATGGCACGAACATACTACATGTAATATGCTTTATTGGACATATACATTAATACCCGCCGATTCACCCGATGATTATGAAATAGTTTTCAGTTGTATCGAACAATTGTTAGGTATTATTGAACAAAACAATATTGATTTAAAGGTCATGCTGCTTCCGCAAAGCGGAAGATGCGATGTCCCGAATATCAATCCTCAGTGTGAAGATTACCTTTCGGCGCTTGCTGCACGCTTTGCTGATAATCCAATAATATTTGCTTATGATTTATATAACGAACCGACATATATGGGGTCCATTTGTGTGCGGGATTTTACAAAGCAAGAAATTCATGAACTTACCCATGACTGGTACGAAGCGATACGGCAAAATGCTCCAAAACATCTTGTAACTTACGGACTTTGGTACGATGATATAAACATGGGCTGGGACCCTGCAGTTATATATGCCGATTTCCTGACATTTCATATTTACAAGGTTGCCGCACAAAATTATTCGCTTGGAGAACAAAAAACCGCTAATGTTCTGAAATATATATCACAAGAAATAAAAAAGCCATGGATGCTCGGCGAAACAGGATTTCCGGCATGTGAAGGCACTGATGGGAGTGAATGTATTGTTTCTTGTACAAATATCGGTTCAGAACAGCAACAGGAGGATTATGCAGAGTTTTCATTAGCCCGAAGCCGTGACTGCGGCTCAATAGGTTATTCCTGGTGGATCTACCAGGATATGGAGTACGGTCAACCTGACTGCGACTTATTTTGGGGGTTAAAAAACACTGATAATTTGCCTGATAATACAGACGGTTATGGTATTTACAAAGACATTATTGACAACTCCGACGGCATAACCCCTATCCTCGATTTCGATACCACAGTCGTTGCAGGCGGTTGTCCATTCCCTTCATTACCGGGAAACACGGATTTTTATTATAATCCATACAATTATTCCGACTTCGAAGTTAGCGGAACAGTCTCGGCTAATGGACAACCTTTTGCAAATGCTTTGATTTGGTACTGGGATTTTAATCGAGTTGGAACTTTGCAGAATGGTGACCCTATATACGATCTATTTCCATATTCGACCTATTCCAAACCGGATGGGACATACAAACTTTATACTCCGGATGATTTTGACACGATTTCGGTAATGTGGGCAGGGGCTTATGGTTACGAGGTTTCGAAATTAGGTATTTGGTATCCGCCGGTTCCATTACCTGCATTTTTGAATGTTCAAATATTTCCTTCATCTGTAAATAATCCGCCTTTCACGGGCGGCACTATCCTCTCGGGCGTCAGCGAGTTTACTATGCCCACCACGCTTACGCAGGATATGATTCTCGATTCGGGTGCGGTGGTAACTATAAAAACAGATTTTTACATAAAGCATGGCATAAAAATAATTGTTAAGCCATGTGCGAGGCTTATCGTTGACGGCGGCAGACTTACGGGGATGTGCGGCGAGATGTGGCGCGGGATTGAAGTACGTGGCAATCCTGATGAGCCGCAAACAACAGATTACCAGGGAAAGCTTGTACTAAAAAACGGCGCTATAATCGAAAATGCATTATGGGGCGTTCAGGTGGGCACATCATATTATGGGCTCAATGCCGGCGGTATTCTCGATGCACAATTCAGCACATTCCGTAACTGCAAATATGGTATAAAGTTCATGCCATATCATAATTATGATGCAAACAACGTTTTACAGGATAATGTAAGCGCAATCAACAGGTGCGAGTTTATCACCGACGGGCCTATGGTTAATTATGAATCACCGAGGCAATTTATACAACTTTGGCAAACCGAAGGCGTTAAAATTAATGGCTGTACCTTTACAAACAACACTCCTTCGCTATATGCCCCCGCTCAGCGCGGGTATGGAATTTATAGCGTTGGCTCGAGATTCATTGTTGACGGCATCTGTATCGTTCCTGTTCCTTATGGAGGCTCATGCCCACCGGCAAGTCTTATACGGTCACAATT
>JACQWN010000146.1 GCA_016209245.1 Bacteroidia bacterium | reverse complement strand
TTCAGCCATTCAGCCATTCAGCCATTCAGCCATTCAGCCATTTAACCATTTAACCATTTCTATTTTCTATTATTATTTTGTAATCTTTTCCAACGTAATCTGTATTAATTTTTCTACCGTTTTTTTGTAATCTTTACTGTATGTCTTATTTACCCGATTGGCTATAATCGCGCATATTGTCAATGCATGGTGTCCAAGAAGCTTGGATAAACCGTAAATAGCCGAACTTTCCATCTCAAAATTAGTAATCCTCTGTCCATGATAATTAAAACTTTCAATTTTTTCATTTAATTCAGGATGAGATAAAGCTAATCTGAGTACACGGCCTTGTGGTCCATAAAAACCCGGAGCCGAAATAGTAATTCCTCCTTTAAATTCATCGCTGAATTTATTAAACAAATCTTGCGAAGATTCTACAAAATATGGGGATGCTAGACTCCCATCCCAGTCCGTATATTCTTTAAAAGCCCGTTCCATTTTTATATCGCATATCTTGTCTCTGTTTGCATAAAAATTCAACAATCCATCAAAACCAATAGCCATTCGTGTCACGATACAACTATCTACATTTATATCGGCTTGTAAGCCTCCTGAAGTGCCTATTCTTATTAAATTTATTGACTTACGATTATTTTTTATTATCCTTTTTTCCAAATCAATATTTACTAATGCATCCAATTCGTTGACTACAATATCAATATTATCCGTTCCTATTCCGGACGACAGCACCGTAAGCCGTTTTTTATTATAATAACCTGTATGTGTGATAAATTCCCTGTTTTGTTTCCGGAGCTCTATATAATCAAAAAATTTTGATACTTTCTCGACTCTCTGTGGATCACCTACCAGTATAATATTATCAGAAATATCTTCCGGTCGTAAATTAATGTGATAAATACTTCCGTCTTTGTTAAGAATTAGTTCAGATGCTTCAATCTGTTTCATAAAATCCTTTTAAATCTTAATCTGGGTTATCTGCAATATCTGCGAGAAACAAAAAATCTGCCTTCGACAGACGAAGTCTGTACAATTTGTGGCTATATTAACTCGCTGAATAACTGCAATAAAACATACAAAAATATTAAATAATTAGTTACAAAAATATCGCTTTGTTAAAAAGTTGTGAACAAGTAAAGTTTAATAACTTTATTTGTAACCGTTCACGGATTTGATTGATTACCAGATATTTAACAAATTCAATTAAAAAATAATTTGTGAAAATCTGTGTAATCTGTGGCTTAATTTTCTATTTTTCAATTTATATTTAGTTTATAATCAATCATTTAAATACCGTGAACGGTTACCTTTATTTTTTATATTTGAAATTATTAATTTTATCATACTTTTAAAGCAACTTTTAATAATATAATACGTCTTATTATTTTATATGTTGTTGGTGCTTTTAGTTATTACTTATTTAATCATTAATCCTTGTATATAATTGAAACAAATCTTTTCATCAATTATTTCTTTTTCTAACTAATGTTATAGCCCTTTTTTAAGGGGTTGGGGTTAAAATAGTTCACTGTTATAGCCCCTTTTTTAAGGGGTTGGGGTTAAAAAAAATTAAATATCCATATGAAATCATATAGAACCATTATTTTATATCATAAATAAATACTATTATGAAAACAAAAATGTCCATTTTATTCCTAATTTGTTTCGTACCCGGAGCATACTCCCAAAATTTCAGCTTTATTGATGAAAAAGTCACAGATACCTATAAAGTTGTTTATTTTAATTTATCCGGAGTGCCAGACGATAACCAGAAAACAGATTTGGAACAATCATTTCGGAACGATAATAACATTTTATCTTTCCGTATTATAAACAACAACCGGTGCCAGCTAAAAATAAGAAACAATATAAACGCTGATTATATCCGGAATATTCTACTAAATAATAATCTGGATTATGATTTTACATCTGTCAAAGTCGAGCAGGCAAATCAGAAACCTTCATCAGATAAATTTTCTGAAAAAAAACGTACCGACGGAATGCCGGAACATTATCCGGTTTATCATAATACCGGCAATCCGGAATATGATAATCAATTATATGATAAAGAAAAGAAAGAATGGATATCAAAATATCCTCTTGAAGTTGAGCAGGTTACAGGTAAAACTCAAGATGTCAAACCGGGGGAAAAACGTAGCGATGGTATGCCCGAACACTACCCGATTTTTATAGATACCGGTAACCCCGATGCAGATAATGCCCTGTATGATAAGAAAAAACAGGAATGGATACGAAAATATCCTTCTGAAGTGGAACAAGTTACCAGTAGAAAATATATTGAAGAAATCAATAATGATAATAAATAAGCAAGAGATGACATCTTTATGTTTCAAAATGATTGGTAGTATAATCTGCATGTTATCAGTTAATTAGCAAAAAGATGTCATCTCTTTGGTTGAAAAAATTTATTCAAATGTTAATTGATATTTGAAATATACCTAAATAATTTATAATATTTAAAAATATGAAAAGATATTTTTATTATGTATTTTTTATAAGCATATTTGTTTGTAATAGAACAAACCTGTATGCTGCGGCAGCGCCTGTTGCAAGCGATGATCCTTGCACACCGACTGCTCTATCGGTGGGAGCTTCTTGTTCGTATTCCAGCTATGCAAATACCGGTGCTACAGCTTCTATTGTTACAGATCCGGGCTGTGCAGGTTCAACATGGTTAGATGTCTGGTTTTCTGTTACCGTCCCTGCTACAGGCCATTTAATCATTGAAACTCAAGCCGGTACATTAACAGATATGGGTATGGCAATATATACCACGACAAATTGCGCACAAGCAAATAAATATACTTTAATCGAATGTGATGACGATGATGGCACCGGATTAATGCCTTTCATTGATAATTCTTTATTGACCCCGGGAGCAACTCTCTTAATCCGACTTTGGGATTATGGAGGAACCGACTTCGGTGATTTTGGAATCTGTGTTTATGACCCTCCCGCACCGGCTAATAATAATTGTTCCGGTGCTACAGTAGTTACTCCTGCTGCAACATGTAATCCTGTTAATGGCGATGTTGCAGGCGCTACACAGTCGTTGGCAGGATGTCTGGGAACAGCAAATGATGATGTCTGGTTCAGTTTTGTTGCCGCTGCTACTACCCAATCAATCAGCGTTACCGCTTCTGCCAGCTTTGACCCTGTTGTGGAAATTTTTACAGGCGCTTGTGCTTCACTTTCTTCTTTATCTTGTTCTGATGCTGGATTTCCTACCGGTGGCACAGGAACTATTACAATCCAGGGTTTAAATGTCGGACAAACTTACTACTATCGTGTTTATGATTATTACTCAGGCATACCAGCTACCACAACTTTCACCACATGCGTCATCAACCCACCGGTCAATGACGAATGTTCCGGAGCATTACCAGCTACCGTTGGCGCTACCTGCAATCCGGTTAACGGAAACGTGGCAAACGCAAGCACTTCGTTGACAGGTTGCCTCGGTACAGCTAACGATGATATTTGGTACAGCTTTGTTGCAGCAAACACTTCTCAGGTTATTAACGTCACTTCTTCGGCTAACTTTGACCCAGTAGTTGAAATATTTTCAGGAACATGTGCATCACTTTCATCATTGGTATGTAATGATGGTGCATTTCTTACAAATTCAACCGGCTCCTTGATAGTTACCGGACTTACAATCGGTCAGACTTACTACTATAGAGTATATGATTGGGATTCAGATGTCCCCTCAACAACTACTTTTACCACATGTGTCACTAACCCCCCAACTTGCCCGGCTGGATTAGGAGCAGGTGTTATTAACGTCGGTGCTTTACCTTATAATGTCAATAATTACGAGACTTGTGGTTGGGCTGATAATATTACCAGCGGTCTTGTTCCGGTATGTGGCAGCGCTAACTATTATAACGATGAAGAAACAGTTTACATATTTACTCCTGCAACTTCCGGTTCAGTTACTTTTAATTTATCTGATGTTACCGGTTCGTGGTCCGGTTTAATGTTATACGATGGCTGTCCTTTTTCAGGAACATGTGTCGCTAATGCCCAAAGCTCTACAGGTCCAAAGACTTTTTGTACAGGGGTTATTGCAGGACATACATATTATCTTATTGTTGATTCTTATGATGCCACTGGCGGATGTCTTTCAAATTATGATTTAAGCATTTCGACTCCTTCTGCAGGACTGGCAAATGATGACCCATGCGGCGCTACTGCTTTAACAGTAGGAGCTGCTTGCAATTATACTAATAGTACAAATAGTTGTGCCAATAGCTCCGCAGGTATTCCTGCACCTGGTTGCGCTAACTATCAAGGAAGTGATGTATGGTTTACAGCGGTCGTTCCATCTACCGGTGGAATTATTATTGATACTGACGATGGCGTTATCACCGACGGCGGTATGGCTGTTTATTCGGGTACATGTAGTTCTTTAACATTAGTAGCTTGTGATGATGATAATAGCGCCAACGGCAGCATGCCTAAGCTCACATTATCTGGACAAACACCAGGTACAACTTTATGGATAAGGGTCTGGGAGTACGGTAATGATAATAATGGTACTTTTGGAATTTGCGCTATGTCATATAATCCGCCAGACCCAAATAACCAGGACTGTATGGGCGCTATCCCTGTATGCCAGAATACATATAGTAATCCGGTTTCATATTCAGGAGAAGGCGCTTATCCCGATGAAATATCCGAAACAGGTGGCTGCCCTACAAATTGTATGCTGTCAGGCGAAAAAAATGATGTCTGGTACGTTTTTACTGTCCAATCAAATGGCAATTTGAATTTTACAATTGACCCGGTTGACAATACCGACGACTACGATTGGGCGGTTTATGACCTGACTGTTGACAATTGTCAGGACATCCTTACCGATCCTTCATTAATGGTAAGTTGTAACTGGTCAGCAGCAGATGGTACCACAGGAGCAGGCCCTGGAAATTCATTAGATTGCCAGGGTGCAGGTGGAGGCCTTATGAATGCCCCAATTTCTGTTAATGCTGGACAAACCTATGTATTAAATGTTAGTAATTTTAGTTCGACTCAGAATGGCTATACATTAAGCTTTGAAACTTCAACCGCCTCAATCTTCGATAATATACCACCGGCATTTCAATCGGTTGATGTTCCTATTCCATGTGGTTCAACAGTTTTATCTTTCCATTTCAGCGAAAATGTTGAATGTAACACCGTTACAACAGCCGATTTTACCCTAACCGGACCAGGCGGCCCATATACATTATCAAATCTTGCTTCACCTCAATGTGGAGCAGGTGCAACTTATGGCAGCGATTATTCCGTTACCGTCAGCCCTCCGCTTTCTACAAGCGGCACATTTACTTTAAGCCTTGTTAATACTGCCGGTTCAGTCGAGGATGTCTGTGATAATATAGCCCCTCCGGCTTCATTTAATTTTATCATAAATAATATCACAGCTACTACTTCACAAACAAACGTTACCTGCAGGAATGGAAACAACGGAACCGCTACCATGACAGGCAGCGCAGGCACTTCACCTTATACTTATCTTTGGTCTACCGGAGCCACTACCCAATCTATTACCGGTCTTATTGCCGGAACTTATACAGGCACAGTTACTGATGCTTTAGGATGTAAAGCTATTGCTACCGTAACCATCACCCAACCTGCCGGAATGATCGGCAGCTTTACCAGTGTTGCTACTACTTGCGGACTCAGTAACGGAACGGCAACAGCATCTATAACCACAGCCGGTAACAACCCTTATGATTATGTCTGGTCAAACGGTTCCAATACAATGAATACAAATTCAACAACTAATACCATTTCAGGATTGGCTGCCGGCCCATACACTGTAACTATTACCGATGACGATAACTGCACCATTACCGGAACGGTCAATGTCGCAGCTAGCTCAGCTCCCACAGCAGGATTTACTTTTGCAGGCAATCAATGTAGGGCAACTAATTCTATTAATTTTACAAACACAGGAAGTTCAGGCGCCGGAGTCACTTATTCATGGTCTTTTCCTAGCGGCACTCCAAGCACCTCAACTGCACAAAATCCTTCAGGTGTTACTTGGGCAGCCGCCGGTACTTATGCGGTAGTTCAAACAGTCGCTCAAGGAGGATGTACTGCAACTGCTACAGTCAATGTTACTATATATCCTAATCCAACCGTTACGTTCTCCGGTCAGGTCAATCCATCATGCTCCGGTTCCTGTAATGGTTCCGTAACTGCTAATCCCGGTGGCGCAGGTTATTCTTATATCTGGAACGACCCCGCTCCTGTACAAACTACTCAAACCGCAACCGCCTTATGTGCAGGAAATTACAATGTTACTGTGACTAGCCCAAATGCTTGTACCGGCGTTGGAACAGTCACTCTAACCGCTCCAGCCCCTATTGTTCTTAATGCATCACGGACAAATGTGCTATGTTTTGGGCAATGTACAGGTACTGCTAATGTTACAGTCACGAGTGGAGGAACAGCACCATTTACATATTTATGGAGTAATAGCGCAACAACTGCTAATATCACCGCATTATGCGCAGGAATATTCTCTGTAACCGTTACCGATGCTAATGGTTGCACACAAACATCTTCAGTAACTATTTCGCAACCTGCAGCCGCTTTATCCTCTACTATTTCAGGCGTAAATGCTACTTGTTATGGCAATTGTAACGGTACTGCAACTGCTACACCTTCAGGCGGAACAAGCCCATATACTTATGTCTGGAACGATCCTGCACCGGCCCAATCAACTCAAACCGCAACCGCATTATGTGCCGGAACTTACAACGTCACCATTACAGATGCTAATAGCTGTACAACAACAAACACTATAAATATTACTTCACCTAATCCTTTAGTGGTCGCAATAAGCACTACGCAATTAGATTGTTTCAACGATTGCGATGGAACAGCTACCGCTACTGTATCAGGAGGAACATCTCCTTATACTTATATTTGGAACGACCCGGCTCCGGCTCAGTCAACCCAAACCGCAACAGGCCTTTGTGCCGGTACATACTATGTTACTGTTACTGATGCAAACGGATGTACCGGTCCTATTGCTCCTCCACCTGTCACAACATGTTTTGAAATAACCGATATCCTTGTAAATTCATGCGGAGGCTCCCAGGAAGGGGTAAACGAAATGGTTACTATACAAATAGGCCCGGCTGCAGTAAATACTTCTACTCTCTCTATTACATGGCCAAATAATCCATGGTTGGGGCTATGTCAAAATGCAACTACCGCTTCAATTGTCGCCGCAATTAATGCAACAATTACAGCCGGCGGACAGTTAATCGAACCTGTGGGCGGCGTTATACCTGCCGGAGCTGAAGTATTAATTTTTACAAGTACAGCCGTTGCTTATTCAAATTTCGATTTTAGCGACCTCGATCATACAGTTTATGTCATCTTTCAATGCTCAGGCAATACTAATGGACATTTTGCCAATACTGATGCTAATCCGGCCAGCTCACGAACTATTACTATAACGTTTGGAGGCGCTTGTAATGATGCCGCTACTTATTATCCCTATTATATTAATAATATTGATGGTGAATCTGTCAGCTTTACCGCCTCAGGTTCATGGGTAAATTATAATAACGGCTGTGTAGCACCTATAATGTCAAACTATGAAGCCGAAATTATTCAACCCCCACAATTAACAGCTACTACAACTCAGATAAATGTAACTTGTAATGGAGGAAATAACGGCTCCGCAACAGTCACTGCAGGAGGCGGAACACCAACTTACACTTATGACTGGTCTCCTAATGGATATACAGGTGATGGAACAGTTACTTATTCAAACCTGCCTGCCGGAACATATACGGTTACTGTTACCGATTCAAAAGGATGTACAAAGACTGCTACTGTTACTATAACTCAGCCGGCAGTATTAACAGCTACTATAACTTCACAGACTAATGTCAGTTGCAATGGCGGTAACAATGGTAGTGCCACAGTAACAGCCGGCGGCGGCACCGCACCTTATGCTTATGTCTGGAACGACCCGGCCCCGGCACAGTCAACAGCCACAGTCACCGGCTTAACTGCAGGTACATGGACTGTTACTGTCACCGATGCTAATGGATGCACAAAAACAGCTAGTGTTACTATTACTCAACCTGCAGTTTTAACAGCTACAATTACTGCTCAGACAAATGTAAATTGCAATGGGGCTTCGACAGGCTCAGCCACCGTTACAGCAGGTGGAGGTACAGCACTATATTCTTATGTCTGGAACGACCCGGCTCCGGCACAGTCCACGGCTACAGTAACCGGCTTGACAGCAGGAACTTGGACAGTTACTGTAACAGATGCCAATGGGTGTACCAAAACAACAAGCGTAACCATAACGCAACCGGCAGTATTAACAGCTACTATAACAGCTCAGACCAATGTAAGTTGTAATGGCGGAAATAACGGTAGTGCAACAGTAACAGCCGGCGGCGGTACAGCACCATATTCTTATGTCTGGAATGACCCGGCGCCTGCACAATCAACTGCCACAGTAAACGCATTGACAGCAGGTACATGGACAGTTACAGTTACTGATGCTAATAGTTGTACTGTAACTGCAAGTGTTACGATAACCCAACCGGCAGTATTAACAGCTACTATAACTGCTCAAACAAATGTCAGTTGCAATGGAGGAAATAACGGCAGTGCAACAGTGACAGCCGGTGGCGGCACATTACCTTATACTTATGTGTGGAATGACCCTGCTCCGGCTCAATCAACAGCTACTGTGACTGCATTAACAGCAGGAACATGGACAGTTACAGTTACAGATGCTAATGGATGCACCAAAACAGCAAGTGTGACCGTAACACAACCGGCAGTATTAACAGCAAATATTACTTCACAGACAAATATTACTTGTAATGGAGGCAATAATGGTAGTGCCACTGTTACAGCAGGTGGCGGTACAGCGCCTTATACTTATGTATGGAACGACCCGGCTCCTGCTCAGTCAACAGCTACAGTAACGGCTTTGACTGCCGGAACCTGGACAGTAACGGTAACAGATGTGAATAGTTGTACAGTAACAGCAAACGTGACCATAACCCAACCTGCAGTATTAACAGCCAACATAACTGCACAGACCAATGTCAGTTGTAATGGGGGCGCTAATGGTAGCGCCACAGTCACAGCAGGCGGCGGCACAGCTCCTTATACATATGTATGGAACGACCCAGCTCCGGCACAATCTACAGCAACTGTAACTGGCT
>JACQWN010000467.1 GCA_016209245.1 Bacteroidia bacterium | reverse complement strand
TTCCATTTTGGTTTATACTGAATCCTGGCAGATTTGGAAAGGGAAAGCTATGTTTATACTGATCCTGCCAGCAGTGAGCTTGTCGAACTGTCGAAGTATATGAATTCATGAACCCCAAAGGGATCAGCTTTTACGATCAGGTAATCGGTAATATATCAGTCAACTTAGAATCATATCAGATGGACACTCCTGTTTTTGCGTGGCACACATAAGAAAACTTTATAATGAAACTTGCATATATCGGAACGTATCCTCCACGCGAATGTGGAATTGGTACATTTACCATGAACCTCTACAAATCCATGGTAATGAATAACGAATCAACCAAGGATTCAATTGAAGGATTTATTGTAGCTATGAATGACCATGACCAAACCTTTAATTATCCGGAAGAAGTAAAACAAACCATCAGGCAGGAACATCAACGCGATTATCTGGAGGCGGTGAAATTTATTAATCTCAGCGGCGTTGATCTTTGTATTCTGGAACATGAATTTGGTATATATGGCGGGCAAAATGGGATATACATCCTTCCCTTGCTTCACCGGCTTGAAATTCCGCTGATTGTTACCCTTCACACCATAGTAAAAACACCTTCATACAACGAAAAGGCGGTATTGCAGGAAATATGTAAAATGGCTCATAAAGTAGTTGTGATGAGTCATACAGCAATTAAATTTCTTATCAGTATCTATAATGTGGATAAAGAGAAAATTATATTTATAGAACATGGCGTGCCGGATATTCAATTTAACCAAAAAAAAACCAAAAAGGAATTCAAACTCGAAAATAAAAAGTTATTACTCACCTTTGGTATAATCAGCCGGAATAAAGGGATTGAAACAGTCATTAAAGCATTGCCAAAAGTTATTGAAAAGCATCCTGAGGTTTTATATATGGTTTTGGGTAAAACCCATCCGAATGTTCTTCGCCATTCCGGTGAAGAATACCGTAATTATCTTCGACGTTTGATTAAAAGTCTTAATCTGGGCGACCATGTTTTTTTCATGAATGAGTTTGTTGCTCAAAAAGAATTGTTCAAATACTTATCGGCATCCGATATTTATATTACGCCTTATCTGAACGAAGCACAGATTACCAGTGGAACACTTTCCTATGCAATAGGAGTTGGCTCGGCTGTTATTTCAACGCCATATTGGCATGCCTCGGAATTACTGGCTGATGGAAGAGGAAGGCTCTTTAACTTTAATGATTCGGATGAACTTTCAACCATTTTTTTAGAGTTGCTGGATAATCCTGAAGTGTTGAAAAATCTTCGAAAAAAAGCGTATGATTATGGCAGAACAATAACATGGCCGAAGTCAGGTGGTAAATATGTGGCGCTTGTTAAAAAAATTCTTGCCGCTAAACCGGAAGTAGTGGTGGAGAAAGGAACCACTATTGATCCGCTTATTCTTCCGCCATTTTCACTTGTTCACATTAAACGTTTAACCGACGATACAGGAATTATTCAACATGCAAAATTCGGGATCCCCAACCTGAAAGAAGGATACTGCCTGGATGATAATGCAAGGGCTTTACTTATGGTGCTCATGGCATACCGGCAAAAAAAGGATTCTATGGCACTTGATTTTATGCCCTATTATTTAAGCTATATACATTATATGCAAAACAAAAACGGGACATTCAGGAATTTCCTTAGCTTCAACCGGAATTTTCTCGATGAAATGGGTTCGGAAGATTCTTTCGGAAGAACCATCTGGGCGCTTGGATACCTGCTTGGCAATGCACCTAATGATGCTTATTATCAAACAGGAAAGTCTATTTTCTTTGACGCTTCTCCAAATTTTGAAAAACTTCAATCTATCAGGGGTATTGCCAATACAATGGTAGGTATCAGTTATTACCTCAGGAGTAATCCCGCCGATGATTCAATGACAGAAAGATTAAGAAATCTTGCAGGTAAGTTAATCAGACATTATGAAAAAAATTGCTCTCCTGACTGGAAATGGTTTGAATCATTGCTGTCTTATGATAATGGTATATTACCACTCGCTCTTTTACATTCGGCGGAAATACTTAACGATGATAAAATAACTGAGATTGCGTTGGAAACCATGCACTTCCTGACAGGAATTACACTTAAGGATGGTTATTTATCAAGCATTGGTAATGAAAAATGGTTTAATAAAGAAGGTGAACGTTCTATGTTTGCACAACAACCTGTAGATGCCCTTGCTATGGTTTTAATGTATCATCAGGCTTTTCATTTGACAAAAGATAAAGAATATCTTACTAAATTATTTGCTTGCTTCTTATGGTTTCTGGGGGAAAATGATCTTAGAATGAACTTGTTCGATTTTGAAACCCAGGGCTGCTGCGATGGCTTTGAGAGCTATGGTGTAAACCGTAATCAGGGAGCCGAAAGTTCATTAGCTTATTTAATTTCTCATTTAACAGTTCTGCAGGCATTTGAAGAATTTGAAAAAATAGATTTAAGATAGTGACAACTGCCGCTTCTACTGCAACTATCTTGAGTTCTTCAGTTCATTCAGGAGTTCCTTTAAATTAACAGAAGCATAAGTAGAGGCATAGTCTGATATGCCATACGGAATAATCAGATTGCCATTGTGGATTATAGAACCGCAAGAGTAAACGACATTAGGCACATATCCTTCCCTTTCTTCAGCATTTGGAGTCAATAAAGGCGTCTTTAACCTGCCAATTTCTTTTTCAGGATTATCAAGTTCAAATAAAGATGCCCCTAAGACATATTCACGCATAGGCCCAACTCCGTGTGTTATTACCAGCCAGCCTTCTTCTGTCTCAACAGGTGAGCCGCCATTTCCTACCTGTACTAACTCCCATGGATATTTTGGTTCCTGAATGAGTTTAGCTTCACGCCAGATATTGATATTATCCGAATAAGCTATATAATTGTTTACGCCGTCTATTCTGCACAGCATGGCATATTTACCATTGATCTTTCTGGGAAACAATGCCATTCCTTTGTTTTTCGCAATTTCCCCATAAATGGGCAATACTTTGAAATGATAAAAATCTTTGGTTTCTAATATCTTAGGCAAAATTGTTACGCCGTTATAAGCAGTATAAGTAGCATAATAAGTTGCCTTCCCATTATCGTTGGTGAATTTAACAAAACGTGCATCTTCAATGCCATTTCACAGAAGACAACAAAGGCAACAAAATAATCCAATAAGATTGTTCAAACATAATTTTATGCTACTCTTTCATAAAGTTCATTTTATCGTAAACATGTATTTTGATTCGCTCTGCTTCCGCCAGCATTTTGCCGACAGGTTCAATAATCAGATTATTATTCTTGTCAATTATAGCTGAACGAAAAACAATGGATGAAATATGCCCTTCGCCGGTTGCCCTGAAACTAAAAATCACTCTTTTCTCATCCGGACCTAATTCCGACTGATCCGGATCTTCTACTATGGATGGATTAAAAAAAGCTGCCGATTCAATGGAATATTCCATTGTGAAATACGAGCCGATAAGTGCTTTTTGCGATTGATTAAACTTATCCGGCTTTATTTGCATCTCTTTAAACAAGTGAAACAATTTATTATAATGCCTCTCAAATATTTTTGAAATATTTCTGTGACGTTTAGAATAACCTCTCAGCACCTTACTTAATGCTATATTTACCTCACCGTCAGACATAGCCAGCACATTTCGGATAATATTTTTACTTCTTTCATCGGAAGTATAAAGGAAGCGGGCGATTACCCTGCTTGGATCAGGGAGAAATTTACTATCCTTTCTGGTCACAGTAACTTGCATAGAACAAAATTTATGTTTTAAAATGAGGCCGTAAATGTAATATATATCTGTTTAATAAATCCTGAAATATTTTATTTATAGAATTTTCATGCGCTTGTCCTGGAAATCTATATAAGACATTTTGAAAAATATAATAGAATATTTATCTTTCAGCATTAATTATTTTAAAACCCGATTATTATGAAAAAGATCACATCTTACTATTTATCAGCATTTTGCAGAATTTCGGCATTATGCTCTCTGGTGCTGTGGATTTCGGTTACATTCTCGTCCTCCCAGAATGTCGCTATTACCGACGATTCATTGTACACTGCCGCTCCATCGGCAATGCTCGATGTGAAATCAACAGACAAAGGGATGCTCATTCCACGCGTTACGACAGTGCAACGTGGATTAATAAGTTCACCTGCAACAGGATTACTTGTTTTTGACACTGATGAAGGCGGTTTTTATTTTTACAACGGCTTGTCATGGGTTAGTCTATCCGGCGGTGGCGGCAGCGCTTTATGGGGGAATAGTGGAAATTACGTATTTCTAAATGATACGACCAAGCAGGTCGGCATCGGCACAAAGATACCGATAGGGAAGATGGATATAAAAGCCGACGGTTCAATTTCGCCGGCAGACCCGATTTTTGGCGTCGTTAATTACAACGGTGATACGGTGTTTGCCGTATATCCGGAAGGTGTGCGGATTAATGTCGCCGATGATGCCTCAAAAGCTGCCGGCAGCCGCAGCGGTTTTGCCGTAGGTGGCTTCAGCATGACAAAAGGATTGACAAATGAATATTTACGAGTTACAGCCGACAGCGTAAGAATTTATATCCAGGAAGATACGGCAGCAGTTAAAGCTTCAGGCAGCAGGAGCGGTTTTGCAGTAGGTGGTTTCAGCGTATCAAAAGCTTCTCCTTATAACCTTCTTACCGTCAGCGAAGACAGCGTAAGAGTTTATATTGACAAAGGACCTGCCTTGAAAGCCTCAGGTAACCGGGGGGGGGTTTGCCGTCGGGGGATTCAGCCTGACGAAACAAGCGAACGACGATCTCCTCTGGGTTACTTATGATAGCACGAGGATTTATACAGGCGATACGGTTTCAGGGTTTGGTATTGAAAATCTTGAAGGCATAGGTTCTACAAGCTATATGAGGTTAACACCGAAGAACTATTTCATCGGGCATAATTCCGGTCTGAATATTTCGCAATCAATAGGCGGCGTTTTTAATTCCACACTTGGATACTATGCAGGGAGTGCTTTGACTACAGGTTCGAGCAACATTATATTAGGCTACTATGCCGGGAACAAAATGACTTCAGGGAGCGATAACGTTATAATTGGTTATACGGCTGGCAAAAATATATTAGACGCTCAAAGGAATATTTTGATTGGTTATGAATCAGGCTATAATTTACTTTCAAATGGCGATAATGTTTTCATTGGATACCAATCGGGATATAATACAACTGTCGGTTTCAGAAATACAGCCATCGGTTTTCAATCATTATATTCTAATATTACCGGTTCTGAAAATGTCGCTATCGGCGGATATGCTTTATATAGTAATATAGACGGAGCTAACAATACTGCATTAGGAAGAAATACACTATATTCAAATGTATCAGGAAGCAGTAATACTGCAGTTGGCGTAGCAGCATTGACATCCAATACTACAGGATGGAGAAATACTGCCTGTGGTGATGGTGCTTTAAGTGCAAATATTTTAGGAAGTGATAATACTGCTATTGGAGGAAGTGCTTTATCAAATAACGGAAATGGACTCTATAATACTGCATTAGGTTCAGACGCAATGAGGAATAATACATCAGGAGGCTGGAATACAGGCATAGGCATGGGAGCTTTATCGGCCAATACTACCGCTTATTATAATACTGCCGTCGGGAGCTATGCTTTGTATTTAAACACAGGTACGGAAAATACTGCTACAGGAACAAATGCTTTATACTCCAATACAACAAGTAATGGTAACAGTGCTTTTGGTTATTCGGCTTTGCAAAATAATACATGTTCAGGAAATTCGGCTTTTGGCAGAGCAGCTTTGATTTCAAATACAACGGGGAATTATAATGTCGCCGTTGGAAACAGTGCGTTATTTTATAATACTACCGGAAATAATAATGTTTCAGTTGGCGTTTCCGCTTTACTGTACAACAAGACCGGGTACGGTAATGTTGCACTGGGTTATTGTTCTGCATATAAAGATACAAACGGTTATCAAAATATAGCAATAGGACAGGAAGCGCTGTACGAAAATATTTCAGGAGGAAGAAATGTTGCCATTGGCTATTATGCGATGCAAAAAAATACAAGTGGCACTATGGTTGCCATTGGAACTTACGCTCTTCAGATGAATACAACAGGAACATCTAATACGGCAGTTGGCTATGGAGCAGCAAGAAGTATTACTACCGGAACGGGAAACACAGCGATTGGTAATAATGCGTTATATGCCGAGACAGGTTCTTCCGCTAGTTATAATGTTGCTATCGGGTTAAATGCAATTGGGTCATGGGATGCAACAGGCAATTATAATATCGGGATTGGCGTAAATTCATTAGGAACTATCACTTCGGGCCAGTACAACACCGCCATTGGAGCAAGAGCCTTATACACAAATAAAACAGGGACCGGCAATACAGCGATCGGTTACTATTCCATGAATGATAATTCTACCGGATCAAACAATATTTCAACGGGATATTATGCTATGTACAAAAATACAGCAAGCAACAATATGTCGTATGGCAATTATGCCTTATATTCGAACCAGTCCGGGACAAATAATATAGCAATTGGTGATTCATCACTTTATTTGACAATAGGCAATTCCAATATCGCTGTCGGAAGATCCGCATTACTTGGTACCGGTATTATTCCCACTCACGACAATAATGTAGCAATTGGCAATTCTGCAATAAAAAATATCAATGACGGTGATTATAATACAGCAGTCGGAAATTTTGCACAAAAAAGCGTAACTACCGGTTATAATAATACTTCTGTCGGTGCAACATCGTTGAAAGTAATCACCACAGGATACAATAACACTGCAATCGGTTTTAATGCCGGACCCCTCAGTAAGTACACGTTTTAATACAGTTTCTGTAGGCGCAAATACCATAGCTACTGCTAATAACCAGGTAAGATTAGGCGACGCTTCCATTGCATCTTTTTATTGTATGGGAGCTTATGCTGCAACTACGGCTAATCCTGCAAATATGTATGTTGAAACCACCGGACAGATTATGCGAAGCACTTCTTCAAAAAGATATAAAAAAGATATCGAAGACTTAGAAATAAATACTTCGCTTATATATTATTTACATCCTGTTTCATTTACCGGGATTAGTGACAATGAACGTCATTTCGGATTAATAGCGGAAGAAGTTGCTGAAGTAATTCCTGAATTGGCCGATTATGCCGAAGAAAAAGATGTTATTCCAGGAAGTAACTCAGATAAATTAATTCCTGATGCAGTTCATTATCCATTGCTTTCTGTATTGTTATTAAAAGAAGTTCAGAAACATGAGGAAATAATCCAGGAACAACAGCAGAGCATCGAAAAACAACAGAAAACTATTAATGAATTTCGATATAAGAATCAAGCTCTTGAAGCGCAAGTATCTGTTCTGAAAGAAAATATCACAACCATCCAATCCATGCAGAAAAGGATTGAGGAACTGGAACGGCTGGTAAAGGCGACAGCGGGGAAATGAGACATACCAATATTCCCATTAATACTGCGGCATTTAAGTTCAATCGTAACCAGATTTTCGAGATACCTGTTTGTCGAATGTCATTTTGATTGACGTTTATACCTGCTAATTTAGTTTTAAATATTCATATTAGGTTTTTTTACTGAAAAAATTTTTTACAGCGTCATGCTTTGGCGTTGGTGCGGATTACATTTGCAGAATAAATGAAAAATATGGAAAGCAAAATTATCGAAAAACCATAAAGTACTTTGATGACCCTCAAAAGTGGGATCAATTTTGTTTATCCTACCGGAACAAGTCAAAAATCGAGGATTACTGGTGTCGTATTGCCAGGGAACATGCGATAACCCGGTTTACTGCCTTATGTAAAGATACCGGCTGGAAATTTTATTATCTGCCTGAAGAATACTGCCTGACCGGCTTTCACTTCAGGTGGAACATCGGAAGTTGCGGTAAATGGTCAATAAGCGTCGTCTCCCTTCTTTCGGACTTTGTTCTCTGGATAGACGAAGATAAGTACGACTGCAAGCACGTCCTTGAATTGCTGAAAACTGAAAAGTTCAAAGAGTTGATAAATCTTTTTCAGGAACCCGAGTTTGGTTCAGGTTACTTCAGCGTTGTTGAATCCGGCAAGTACTATTTTGACAGCCCGTATGATGGCAAATTCGACGATGAACATTTGATCTGGTATGCAGGAAATAGACCCGAAGAATTTGTAAGACAAACGGAACAGAAAGTCGAAAAATTTGTTAAGAATCCAAAGATTAAGGGATTAATAAAAGACTTGAATGAGTTAACAGAAATAAGACTTACTAAATCTCAAAAATTTAGCAAGCCGGAGAATTAAAATTATCGTATTTTTGCGAATAACTAAATATGATATATGGCACAAAATTATTATTGCAAATACTGCGGGTATAAATCCTCAAGTATCTCAAGTCTTACGGCAAATTTGTGTCCCCGGCATCCTTCAGGCGCAGCAAAAGGGAAGCATGCTCTTTATGAAGGCGCTGAAAAATCAAGCTATACATGTAAGCACTGTGGAAATAAATCTTCAAGTATGTCATGCCTTACGGCAAATTTGTGTCCCCGGCATCCGAATGGCACGGCAAAAGGACGGCATGAACCGGCATTATAAAATATTCTTTTACAAAATATCCGAATGTGTAATATTTTTGAATATATTTGTGGTGAAAAATTGCAAAAATAAAAACGGGAAAACCGAAACCCGGAAGAGTAGGCGGTATTTAAAATTGAAGTTTATGAAAAACAATATGAAAAAATTTGACAAAAAAACCTTAGACCGAATCTATTCAATGTACATCAATGAAAAATTCGGGTACAATGAATTTTGTAAAGAGTGTAAAAAAAATATTGAATTTGAAAATGGACCTGTCCCTTTATTTCATATAGGTAAAAATTATAAAAATAATTCTAAGCGGATTGTTTTTATTGGACTTGTTGCGTATGGATGGAATGATATTATTACGAATCAGGATAAAACCTGGTCAGAAATATTTTTAAAAAATCAAAAAGTAATTGATAAGACACAACTTGATATCGAAAACAGGATACATGAATTGTATTTTCTTGATCATGGTCAGGTAAAGTACCTGTCTTATATTAAAGCTGCTTGCACCAAGATATTTGGTAGTGTCGAAAATGGCTTCGACAATATTGCAATTACAAATTTTGTACATTGTAATTTAGGAGAAGTCCGTGACACGTTACCCCAGGTTGTACGGGACTATTGCGCTAATTATAATAAAGCAGGGTTTATTCACAAAGAGTTGAAAATTCTTGATCCAACACATATTGTCGTATTAACAACTGACGAAAAAAAATATACGCAATTTGCCAACGATTTTGACTCTAAACCAAAATACCTGGAAGTGATTCATCCAAGTGCGCCGGGAAGAGCGCTGAATGATTTTATAAATGAAATTGAAAACTTCTATAATAAATAAAACCTAAATTAACACCTAATTGTTAATAACTATGTAAAAAAAATTTTTTTAATTACTTGAAATTAAGTATTTTTGTGTCCAAAATATAGTTATTAACTTATAGTACTATGGCATACATTGTTAAGCAACCAATCAAGGG
>JACQWN010000426.1 GCA_016209245.1 Bacteroidia bacterium | reverse complement strand
TCACATATCCGTACCCTTCGGCTCCGCTCAGGGTACGGATATGCTAATGGTCATTGAGCGGAGTCGAAATGACCTTCATTAGAAGAAAAAAATGAAAGGATATATATATATATTAAAATGTTCCAATGGTGCATACTATACAGGTAGTACTAATAATTTAGAACTTCGTATGCAAGAACACCAAAATGGCGAAGGAGCAAATTTTACAAAAAAACATTTACCTGTTGAACTTGTTTATTTTGAAATTTTTCAAAGAATAGATGAAGCTTTTTATCGGGAAAAGCAAGTACAGGGCTGGAGCAGAGCAAAAAAAGAAGCATTGATTAAAGGATTTACTGAGAAACTTCATGAATTAGCAGAATGCAAAAATGAAACACATTATAAAAATGCACCCTTCGGCTCCGCTCAATGTACGGATGCCAAGTCGTTGAGCGAAGCCGAAACGACCGATACTAAACTCCCAGTAATTATCCTCGCCGCCGGCAACTCTGAACGGATGGGTTTCCCAAAGGCATTCCTGAAATGGGATAAAAACACCGATTTTATTGAAAAAATTATCAGGCAATACATTAATTTTGGATCCGCTAAAATTGTCGTTATACTGAATGAAAAAAATTATGAAATTTTCAGAGCTAAATCATATCATACGCTCAACAATGTACAACCAATTGTCAATTCATTTCCCGAACATGGACGATTTTATTCTGTGAAGCTTGGTTTAAGCAATATCGGCGACAGCGATTATTGCTTTGTGCAGAATGTTGACAATCCTTTTATTATAACTGCTTTGCTGAATAAATTATTTGATTCGAGGGTTTCAGACAGTTATATTACCCCTGTTTACAAAGGGAAAGGAGGGCATCCTGTTTTACTTTCTCGAAAAATCATTAAGGATATTTCTGAAATCGCAGAAGATAATTTGAATTTAAAAGAAATATTAAGTAAATATCGCAGGATTGAGGTGGAGTCCGGCAGTCCGGTTGTTTTATACAATATTAATACAATGGACGATTATCTTCGTTATTTTCCGAAATAGTTTTTTCATAGCGCATATCTGATAGAGTACTTCGACGTGGCGCATAAATTGTTACGATACCTGATTATGCGTTTGATTCCATAATTTAAAGAATACAAAATCGAGATACTGGCGTTTGAAATCCTGGTCGTCAGAGAATTTTTTGTAAAGGTCAGTGAAGGTAAAAATGACATCCTGCATTAAATCTTCAACTTTTTTATCAGATGTTATTTTTGCGTTCTGCTTATCGGAATTTTTTACTGCATTTACTGTGGCTTCGTCTTTTGCAAGGTCGGCGGGAAGCTCTTCAAATAAAAAACGTTTTACTTTGTCGTTGTCTGTCCAATTATCAATGCCGTATCTTGCATTAAATTCCTGAATAATGGCTTCGAGCTGGTCAAATTCATGGTCGGTTTTAGCAGCACGCAAAACAGGGGGTGTGGAATCCAGTTCATCGCCACCTGACAATTTAATGTTATCGGTTGTGGTTTTTGAAAGGCGGTAACTGTCGAGGTCAACGGCTTCGAGAATACCTTTTGCCAAATCTTCATTTTCTTCGGGCTTAATTTTAGGCATCAGGAATTTTAAAAACCAATAAAGCCGTTCCCAATAAATATTGTTGAATGAAAGTATTTTTGAAAGAAAAGAATAGGTGCGGCTAAAAGATTTTGATTTTACATAAAAATCTGCCTGCTCATCTTCTGAAAAATCTGTTCTAAAGGCTGTAACACATTTATCAATGATAGGGTCTAACTGCGACCTGTCGGTATTGTGAAAATATAAATCAGTAAAATTGATAACATCATCTTTAGCGTAAACCTGTGCATCATCTAATGCCTGCTGTAAATCGTTCAGCTTGTTTGCATCAGTTTCTTCGCTTAATACAGTAGTAATATAAAACGGTTCAAATGCTTCTTTTATGTCGTCAACAGAATTGTAAAAATCGAGAATAAACGTATCGTTTTTATCCGGTTTGTATTCCCTGTTCAGACGTGAAAGCGTTTGAACCGCCTGAACATCCCTGAGTTTTTTATCAACGTACATGGTATGAAGCAGGGGCTGGTCAAAGCCGGTTTGAAATTTATTTGCCACAATCAGGAATTTATTTTTGTTTTTTTTGAACTCTTCAGGAATATCACCGCTTGGGAATCCATTAAATATCGCCTCGTCCATTTCAACACCGTCAATAGTGCGTTTTCCTGAAAAAGCAATGAGGGCTTTGAAAGGAGAGTTTATCTCTTTGAGGTATTCATTAAAAGAACGATAGTACTGAATAGCGTTGTTTATGGACTTGCAAACCACCATCGCCTTTGCTTTGCCTTTAATCAGCTTACGTGTTTCGGAATGGAAGTGGTCAATCATTACCTTTGCTTTTTCCTTTATTGAAAAAGGATGTGATTCGACATAAGCCATGAGTTTCTTTTGCGCCTGATGGGTTTCAAAAAGCGGATTTTCTTCTACTTCTTTATTGAGCTTGTAATATGATTGGTAGGTAGTATAATTTTTAAGCACATCTAATATAAATTCTTCTTCAATGGCTTGTTTCATTGAATAGAGGTCAAAAGGATAAAACTTACCGTTGGCTGCTTCAGCGCCGAACATTTCGAGAGTTTTATTTTTTGGAGTGGCTGTAAATGCAAAATAGCTTGCATTTGTCAGCATTTTGCGCTGTGTGATAATCTGATTGATTAAATCCTCAGTATCAAAATATTCCTCAATATCAATCTCGTTTCCGTAAGAGAGAGCAACATTAGGTTCAGCAGCTTTATCAAATTCTTCTTTATCTGTTGCAAGTGTCAGATTCATTTTTGCAGCAGTTTCGCCACTTTGACTGCTGTGGGCTTCGTCAATGATAATCGCAAATTTTTTAGCGCCCAGTTCGCTAATCTCGGAACAGATGTAGGGGAATTTTTGAATTGTAGTAATGATAATTTTTTTACCGTCTTCAAGAGCTGTTTTTAATTGGGGGCTGCCTTCGGTGATTGCTTCGACAACGCCTTTTACCTGTGCAAACTGTTTGATGTTATCGCGTATCTGTTTGTCTAATACTTTACGGTCGGTAACGACAATGACACTATCAAAAACAGGCTCGGTGTGCGATGTGTCGTGCAAACCGACCAACTGATGCGAAAGCCAGGTAATTGAATTGGATTTACCGGAACCTGCTGAATGCTGAATAAGATATTTCTGACCTATTCCATGCTGCTGTGAATGATTCAATAATTTTTGAACTACTTGTAACTGATGGTAGCGGGGAAAAATGAGTTTGCGTTTTATTTTGCCTGTGTCCTCGTCTTTTTCTTCTACAATCTGAGTATAGTTCTCAATAATGTTGCTAAGAGTTGGTTTTGTGAGAATGTCTTTCCAGAGATAATCGGTTTTAATACCTTCAGGGTTTGGCGGATTGCCGGCTCCATTGTTAAAACCTTTGTTGAATGGCAGAAAGAAGGTATTTACACCGTTGAGATGTGTTGCCATGTAAATTAAATCGGGGTCAACTGCGAAGTGAACGAAACACCTGCCAAACTGGAATAACGGTTCTTTGGGGTCGCGGTCGTTCCTGTATTGATGAATGGCGTGTTTTACATTCTGACCTGTCCAGGAGTTTTTCAATTCAAAAGTGATGATAGGTAAGCCGTTCAGAAGAATGACCAAATCAAGGGAATTGTTATTATTTAAACTGTAGCGGAGCTGACGGGTAACTGCGAAAATATTGGAGTTGTATAGTTTTATTGCTTTAGGATTAAGTTCAGATGACGGATGCTTAAAATAGAGTTGAATATCGAGGTCTAAATCTTTTACGCCTTTGCGAAGCACATCAATGATTCCTCTTTGTTTTACTTGCTCATACAGGCGTTTCAGAAATTTTTCTTCACCGCGTTTTACGATGGTTTCATAAACTGCCGGTTGTGTTTCTTTGATAAATTCAAAGAGCAGGCGTTTATTTAAACATAAATCCCTGTCATAATCTGCTGAATAAGCCTGCCGATAATGAGATTCTTCGAGCAAGCTCTTTTCGATGATTATTTCAAGGCCTCTTTCGGTAGTGTCAGTTGTCATAATGATTTTATAAATTGATTAATCATAAGCCCAAGGATTATTGATATTGAAAAACTCAATAATGTACCAATCAATATATATTCAGTTCTTTTACGGTCTTTTGCTTCTCTGAGGTCGCCAAATCTAAAAACAGATTTTGCTGCAAGTAAAAATCCAATTGCTTCATACTTTATGTTTTTAAATTACTATTAAGTCTGCAAACTTAATTATTAATATTGTAAGCCACTGGACTTACGTTTGTATTTTGTAAGCATAAGGGCTTAATTTTGTGAATATAGCTTTGTGGGGCTATAATAGCATTATATAGACCTGTAGGGCTATATTTATTAATATCATTATTAGCATCATTACTTTTATCAGTACTAACATCATTACCGGAAAAGGAATAATGAAGTGCTTTAGTTACTTTCAGCAACCATTTCTCAATTATTATTTCAAGACCTTTTTCTGATGTATCGGTTGTCATACTCTTATAAAATCTCTTTTAGTTTTCTTTTAAATTTCTTTTAATTTTCTTTTGAAATCTCTTTTGATTCTCTTTTAATCTCTTTTGATTCTCTTTTAAAAAAGCATCTCTATTATGCTGATATCCAATTAGATTTAGTGTCAGTTCCCATATTTATGATTTTACCTTCTCTTTTTAAACCAGTCAAAAGATAAGAAATTTTAGGCATTTTTCAAATGCCAGTTTACAAATATATTAATTTTTAATTATTTCATGACGCTCAATTGTCCTTGTGGACGAATTGAGGTCACTTGACCTTCGTTCGTCCGCAGGACAATGAAGCGTCATATTCACTCGTTATATTTGTAAACTACTTTTACAGCATTTTGAAAAATGCCAAATTTTACTTTCTTTTTGCGTACCAGATACCTCAGTTTCGGCAGGAAGCGAAAGGAGTTCGGATAATTTATTATGGAGTTCCTGTTCGGTCATTGTTACATAAATATTTTATTTTCTGATGTGTCGGTTGTCATAGTTTAAAAATTAATACATATCTTTTAAAATTTCTGCTATCGTTTGTGTTTCTCTTAAATTCTTACCCGTTGTTTGAACCATCATACTAAAGCCTTCATCATAATCGAAAAGAGTAACAGCAATTTTACCATCATGATAAACTTTATTAATAAAACATTTAGTGTGTGGATGAAGAGGCAGAGAATATGGTATTTCAGTAACATATACTGAACGACATAATTTCTTTGCAATTTTTTCTAATTTATCCTTACCATGATCATCACTGATGTGAATTGATTTTTGATTTGGCAGAAGTTGCGTCTCCGACAGTGTTATTGTTTTGATTGAATTAATCCAGTTTTGCAGAACTGCAAAATGTGGAACCTCGCTTGCATGATTGACTGTTACATTATTACGATTACCGTTCTTATCTTCAATTAAATTGATTGAAGTTTTTTGCCAGACAATATTTGCAGGAAAACTTATTGCTAATGTATCACATATAAAAGCCCATGCCAATCCTTCAGTAATAGCACCATTAAATCTTGTTTCCTGTGGTTCATTAAGGATATAATTTCCAACTATGAAATTATTTTCTTCTTCTTCAATACCCGTTTCAAACGGATATTTCCTATAACTCAAATAGAAATCTTTTAAATCTTTTTTTATTGCCGAATCATTAAGCCAGTTTAAAACAGTATAATCATTGAATAGAGTATGTGTTTCAAAATTTTTTGGAAAACGGCATAAAATGAAACCTTCCTCTTTCGTCTTTTTAAAAAGACTTATTAATCCATCCATACGTGCTTTGGCAGCATGATGGCTTGCTACAGGGTAATTTGCAGAAAGTTCATTTAAAAATAGTTCCATATACTTACACTAATTTCATTAGTAAATTACTCCATTCATCAAGCAAACCAGAAGGGTAATTACTTAACTCCCCTTTATCATCAATAAAAATTTCAGTAATGCGTGTTTTATGTTCGTCATCATTAATATTTCTGTCGAAATAATAAATTGCTAAATTACTTTTATCAATTAATTTTTCTTTTACAGCTACTCTGGCACCATTGATAATATGATCGCTGTGAGATTCACAAAAAATCTGTACACCATTTTGAGCGACTAGGGACATAAGACGACCGATAGCAGATTGACCTTGGGGATGCAAATGCGATTCAGGATTTTCTATTAAAAGTATTGATCCAGGTAAAGATTTCAACAAAGAAATAATAATCGGCATAACGTAAAGAATTCCGAAACCGACATTTATAGGAGAAAATTCATTTGTAAATTCGCTTTTCGTTTCGAACTGTATCCCAAGTCTAATTAAATTGGTACCTTTAATATCTTCGGGGTTCAACTTTACACCCGGACTAATTTCACCAAGCCATGAGTTTGTTTGATTTATTAAAAAATCTGAAGTGCTTTTTGGATGTTTAAGATTATCAAATTTTAGTTTCTCATCATTACCATGAACAGATAAATAATGAACGGCAAATTCACCCTTAACACCAATGCTTTTATTCTGGCTTACTTCCGATTCGGATTTTTCATAGGCCTTTTGAGGGCCATAGTGTTCGGCGCTTAGGTATTGAAAATTATTATTAAATATGGAAAATTCGTCAAGAAGAGAATAATCGCCAGCAGGTTCAATTTTAAAATCAGAAAGCGGAAGAATATCAGATGTGGCATCAAATTTAAAACACCACGTGAATTTTATATTTTTTTCTGATTGTAATTTTAATTGCATTAACTCTCCTTTTCCTGCTTTTTGATAAAAAACATCTTTTCCTGTGCCAAGTGACAAGAGTTCCTTATTATTTAACCAAAGACCCTTATCTTTCAAAACACCATTTAATTTTGACTGGCGAAGTAAAAGCAATGCCTGAAGCAACGAAGATTTACCCATTCCATTCATACCAAAACATAAGTTTAAGTTTGATGGTTTTAGCCTGATATTTTTCAGGGATTTGAAATTTGTAAAATGAATATTCTTTATCATAACACTAAGATGTTTTTATTATATTTTCAATAGATTCAAAACGGTTTAATACATTTTGTTTGTCACCCGTACCGGATGTTATTGCCCTATCTAACATGCTATTCTCATCATTTAATGCATCAATAAAAGATTGAAATATTTGTTCTTTATTGGCAATCAGGTTAGAACGTTCACTATCCGAAAGTTTTGCAAGAACTACTGACCATACCTCAAAAAGGGCTTTATTTAAAGGTTTTCTTCTTTCGTTAATATCATATATTTTACGAAAAGCATTTTTGTCAAAGATTTCTTTTGCCGTTTTCATGGATGCCTTAAATGCTTTGCGAATAATATCAAGCTGGGGTTTAGTTTTCTTTTTTAATTCACTCATTGCTGAGTTTAAAAATTCCTCCAGATTTCCTTTGTATTCATCGGGGCTATTAAGATAAAAAGCTATAAAACGAGCAATAAAATCACGATCAAGCATTCGTTCTACCGGAATAGAGTAAGTCGTAGCTTCTAAAAAATCCTGGTACTCGGCCAATTCTTTTACGAAATCAGCGGGTAATCCCTGATTTAAAGCATGACGAATTTCTGCCGGTTCGAGAACTAAACCGCCTGTATTTATCCTTTTAAAAATATTATATTTTACATCCGGAGGCGTGGAAGGATTGATAATATATACCGTAATCTCATGTTCTTCTATTCTTCGTTGTAAATCATAGGGAAGTTTCTCAAAAGTAAAGCCGTTAAATTGTGTGAGGTATTCCAAATTTTCTAGAACTAATTTTTTTTTATCATTTTCTTCAATTACAAAATTCCAAATAGAACTCAACCGCTGTAACCCATCCACAACAAGCCAATTATTATCATCAGTGCCATCGAAATAAAATGCAGGTAAAGGAAATCTGATAAGCACTGATTCTATTAAACGACTCTGTTTGGTTCTGTCCCAAAGATCCGAATGCCTTTGAAAGCCAGTAAGCAAGTTTATGCTACCGCGGCGCAGACGTTTAATAATAGCGTCAATTATCATCTGCTTTGTCTGTATGTCAATTTTTTTCGGGTCAAATGGTTTTGTAATTTCTATACTAGCTGAAGTATATATTTTTTCTTCTTCAACTTGTTCCTTTTGATTTAAAATTTCTTCTTCCATATTATTTTTATTTGTTTAAGTATTATTTATTTTCCCCATCACCGCCTCCCCTATCATCGCCTCTTTGTATTCCTTTATTAATTCTATTTCACGCTCGGCTTTGGCTATAGCGGTGTCAATGGTTGCTGTTTCGGTTTTGATATAATCAACGATTTGCTGCTGTTCTTCAATAGAAGGAAATGGAATTTTAAATCCTCTTAGTGAATTAGTTGATAAT
>JACQWN010000425.1:930-5734 GCA_016209245.1 Bacteroidia bacterium | reverse complement strand
ACCAAAATGGGATAGAAGTTAATGACGAGGAAATGAAATCTATCCGCATTAAAGGTGATAAATTTCATCCGGAATGGAACTACAAAATCAAGCCCAAGGCACCATGGAACGTGTAAGTTATTTTGTCACAGTTCCTAAGTGCTGTATATCTCACTTCTACCTCTTCATGCACCAGGATATATGGAACACTGTAGTAATGTTTTAAAAGTTCAATATGATAATCAATATTTACTTTTGCCTTTTTCCATTCAGCATACTCATATCTATTCTGTGGAATAGGAAGCAGTGCATCTTTTTCTATTTTTTCAAACAGAGATTTTCTTGATCCTTCAAGTTTTTTAAACGGGCGGGTATTGAGTTTTTCAAGAAGTTCCGATATTGCTTCATTCAGCTCTTCAATGCTGAAAAATTCTCTGTTCCTTAAAACAGCTAATATCCATCTTTCGACAATCTGCACTCCGACTTCTACTTTGGCTTTATCTTTTGGAGCTCTTACTCGTGCAGGGATAACTGCTGTTCCATAATGAACTGCCATATCATGATATGTTGAATTAATATCAGGCTCATATCTGCATGGACTTGTTACTCCGCTTTTGAGATTATCCGGAACAACTATTTCAGTTACTCCGCCGAAATATTCAAATGCATGAATATGTGAACTAATCCAGTTTGGCAGAGTTTGATCATTGGTTGCTTCCGCATATGTGTAATTGCTTGCTCCTAAAACTGCAACAAAAATTTGTGCATTTTTAATTTCTCCTGTTGCACGGTCTATTATCTCAATTGTATGTCCTGCATAATCAACAAACATCTTTTAACCGGCTTTGTGTGTCTGGCGCATGCTCACATTAAGTTTCTTTATCCATTGATTGTACAAAAAATTAAACTGAGACTTCTGATATCCATCAGGATGAGTTCCTTTATATTCTTCAAACAAAAGCTCCAATGTCACACCTTTTTTCTTTAATTCCAGGCTTATCAGATTCCAATCAGGTTTAGGCCGGTCTTTGCATAATCTTGATGATTTAACAACTTTTAGTATTTCTTACCATAAATCCTCCCTTTGAATTTTGAAATATCATCCAAAAGAGAAATATCAAATTCAATTAAAAACAACAATTGAATTTAATCGTATATATGGGTTATTATTGTCTTAATTTGATGTTAGAGAAAAAGGTGGTAAAACTCCCGGATTAGTGGTCGAAGTTTGACCGGATTGATGGTCGCACTTTCACCGGATTGCTGGTCGAAGTTTGGCCGGATTAGTGGTCGAAGATTCACCGGATCGCTGGTCGAAGATGACCGGAAAACGCATTTTATTTTTATTTGTTGATTTTACACCAAGGATAAAAACTTCTAATAGTTTCTCTTTTACTATTTGTATATCTAATAAAATTATTTGAATAAGCTGTTTTTAAGCACACTACTTCTGTGATTAATTTGTTTAATTTTAATTTTGAGACTTGAGAAATATATTAAGAAATTATAGTAAACAGAATGTCTGGACCAGAAGTATTTTTATTTATAATTTATATCTGTGATAGATATTTGAATAAAAATATGAAATAAACAGGAGATTTTTTAGGAATAAGTGATGTCTAAGTATCTAAAATGATAAAAAAGATAATTAATATAATAAAAGAAAGGTAAAACAGGGACATAATTGAAAAGGTTATGTCCCTGTAATAAGAAAAGTTCGTATGGTTGAAATTGTACCTAACTTTCTCCCATAACAGCTTTTACCTTTTTTTTCTTCGTAAAACAACCATCCCAAATATTCCACCTGTAAATAATATAAATGTTGCTGGTTCAGGAATAACTGGTGTCATAAGAAATGCATGTGTTTGTCCATATCTGTTACCTATACCAACAATTAGTCCAGCATCGTTAATATCATAAGCGGTAGATAATACCCAGTCAGAACCAGAAGGTAGTAAACTATTAAGGTCAGTAATTACTCCATTATCCCATAGAAATGCATGCTGATTATCTCCAGTCAAATATGCCCACCCAACTACTTGATTTATATTGTTAATACCTGATGCAAAACTGCTACTACCACCAAGTGTACCAAGATCATTCATCATACCGTTATTCCATAAAAAAGCATGTATTCCACCTAAAACAGAAGATGCCCCAACCACATAGCTGTTATCATTAATATCTCGTGTGTCACTATAATTATAACCTAATCCTCCTAAATCAAACATAATACCATTATCCCATAAAAAAGCGTGTGTATTCCCATAAATATCTTCTGAACCACCAACTATCTGGCCAATATTATTAATACGATGTGCCCAACTATAATTACCACCACCAATTGTACCTATATCATTCATCATTCCATTATTCCACAAAAAAGCATGCATGTACCCTTGGTTATTAGTCGAGCGTCCAACTATTTTACCCATGTTATTGATACCATATGCATAACCTTCATTACCGCCAAGTGTACCAATATCAGTCATTACTGAATTATTCCAGAGAAATGCACGAATACCCGATTGTCCGGCCACCTGACCAATATCATTAATATTCCATGCCCATGAATTGCTAATGTTACCGGCAAGTGTGCCTAAATCAGCCATTACATCATTATTCCATAAAAAAGGATGTTCATAACCTTCATAAGTAGTTGAACGTCCAACTATTTGATTTATATTATTAATACTAAACGCAAAACTACTATTACCGCCAAGCGTACCTAAATCTTTTATAGTATAATATCCTAAAACAGATGAGGTGAAAAATAAGGTCGAAATAATAAAAACTGTCAAAAGAAATAAAATCCCTGTGAATTTTTTTTGTTTTTTCATTTTATTCTCCTTTTTATTTTGGAATTTACATCAGCAACATACAAATTCGTCGGAAATAGATGCCCCATCGGTTATTTACTCTGCAATGTTTTTATTGAAAATTAATTTTATTAGTTATTCAAATTAATAACTGAATTTTGCTCGGGAAATTAAAAGATTCTGTTAAAATTAGCTTGGTTATTTTTTTTCATCCTCCATTTAAATAAATTTTTATCAAAATTAAATAAGAGTTGAATTTTTTAAACATTTTTTGTTTTTACATTCAATAATATTATAATGGTAATTTATAGGTCACCTCCTTTTTCACCTTAATTAAATAATAATTACATAGTAATACAGAAAAATGCTTTTTGTTGTATCTTAGGAATTTTTGATCCATGCATTCCACTTATAAAACAAATAATAAATGCAAAATTATGATTTATTATGAGGGATAGAAAACATCTTTGTAATTATTAGTTAAGCAAGAATAGTGTAATAGTCTTCTTTATGAGTATTCTTATTTTGTTCATTAAATAATATTAAAAATTTTTCAAATTGTCAAGATTATTTTTCCAATTTAAAATTCATAAGTTTGTTCCAATAGTTCTATATACCTTTCAATAGTTGATCTTGCTATCCCCAAACTATTTGATAATTCATTGATTGAGACTTCTGAAGCAATTTGATGCACCAGAAGTAATAATGTTTTATTAATTCATCGGTTTTTATAAGTCCTAATTGAAGCATATCTTTTAATAAATAATCTGATATCAAATTTAAAAGAAATTTTGATGCTTGAGGATATTGTGAAAGATCATCCTGGTATGTCCGAAGTTTATCAGAATCCTGGAGTTATTGAAGAAAATTCATGCAATCCGAGTAAAGCTATTCTATATTATGAGCAGCCTGTTCTATAGCTGTGTGCAATTTTGTCCATATAAAATTTTTAATAATGAAATTGATAAATGGGAGATGCAAAATTTTTGGTGGGAGGAAAAAAGAGCTGTTGAAACAATTGAAAATTTTTTTACTAAATCAAAAGGTGAATGCCTTATACATGATCTTATGATTTCATTTAAACTTATCGATAAATATATGGGTTTAGATTTACATTCTTTTGATGTTTCTGGTATAGAAATATTAGCTCAAGAATATTCTAAATATCATGTAGTTGAGCGAATAAGACGTTTTGTATGTGAAAGTTTGCAAAATATTGATAAAAATAAATCAAATGATAAAAGTAATTTCAATAAAATTCTAGACGAAATTAAAACTGTTATCGATGATAAAAATTTTTTAAATTTAGTTATTGTTAAAAATATTCAAGCAATAGGTAATACTCAAGAATTTTTTAATCGATTTTCTAAAGTTGGGTGCATGGATTATTCTTTAAGATTTTTTCAAAAGATTGTAAAAAGAGTGATTGTTAAAATTAAAGATGACGAAAAATATCGTACAGGATGGATTAGGCGAGAAGATGGTTATTTAGATAAGGATATACTAACACTTTCTAAAGTAAATGCCCAATTTATTGTGGATAATTATACGGCAACAATAATCAAAATTTTGGGTTATTTACTTTTTAGAGAGAAATCCTTTGATTCATTAAAAAATTTTGAATTTGAAGATGCAGGCAATAGATTAACTGATGAAAAAATAGATAAAATAATATCTTTAGAAGGACCTTCAAGAACAAATAATTCTATTCAACTTATTCTCCAAACTATATTTGTTTATTAATTTTTTTATAATTATAAGAAAAACATTTCAGCAAAGCAGAAGAAATATTTCTTTCGCTTAAAAAAAATAATTTTAATTTGAAAGACACCTTCTTTCAACTGGCTGTTATAAAATTTTATCAGGGAGATATTAAAGAAGCGCAAAAAATGCTTGAGGATATAGTGAACGACCATCCTCTTATGCCTGAAGCTTATCAGAATCTTGGTGTTATTGAGGAAAATTCAGGCAATCCGGATAAAGCTATTCAATATTATGAACAGGCT